>CALILB010000380.1 GCA_938016625.1 uncultured bacterium
GAAACACCGCTACATAGCCGATCTCCACGTCGCCCATCGCTTTGGCATCATCAAGGCCAACGAGGAGAACGACGACATGTACGACGCCATCAACCTGGCGGTGGACAAGACCGAGAAACAGGCCCGACGCTCACGCAAGAAGTTTCGCGACAAGCGCCGCAAGGCCGACCGCAACAATGGCAATCAGTGGCCGGTCGAGGTCCTGGAGAAAGCATCGATCGGCGGCGGTGGATCGCCACGCATCGTCAAGAAGAGCGTGCTCAGCATCAAACCGATGAGCATCGACGAAGCGGCACTGCAGCTCGAGGATTCCAAAAACGATTTCGTCGTCTTTAGGGATGCGACCAGTGACCTGATCAGCGTCCTGTACAAGCGACGAGACCAGAACTACGGGTTGATCTCACCGGAATAACGGGGCGCATGCGTCTCGCCAATCTGACCCATCCCGAGCTCATCTTCCCGCATCTCGCCGGGTCGGATCGGCCCACGGTGCTGCGGGCCTTTGCGGATCGCCTGGCCGAGATTTCGCCGGTAAGCGACGCCGAAGATCTCTACCGGCGATTGTGCGAGCGGGAGGATTTGAGCACTACCGGCATCGGCTCCGGGGTCGCCATACCGCACTGCAAGATGGATGGCCTGTCGGAGGTAGTGGTCGCCATAGGTCTTTGTGAGCATCCCGTCGACTTCGACGCCGAAGACGGCCAGCCGGTGGATCTCCTCTTTTTGCTGGTCTCACCCGAGGACGCGCCGGCCGAGCACCTCCGATCTCTGTCTGCCATCTCCAAGTGGGTCAAGGCCGACCAACATGTCGAGAAGATCCGCCAGCTCGACGACGCCGAGTCGATCTACGAGCTGCTGGAGCGGGAGGCCGACTAGGTGGTCCGGCAGAGCGTCCATGTATCGGTGTCGGAGCTGCTGGGACAGGAGCTGGCGGAGCTCGATTTCAAGCTGCTCTGTGGCGAGTCACACCTCGACAACCGGATCATCAACCCCCGGGTGCAGAAGCCGGGGCTGGCCTTTGCCGGCTACTACGACTACATCCGGCCAGGGAGAGTGCAGATCGTCGGCGAAAGCGAGACCGAGTATCTCAAGACCCTGTCGCCCGAGCGGCGTCAGGAGCGCTTCGAGCACATCGCCGGCATGCCGGTACCGGTGTTTGTTGTCACCAAGGGTCTGGAGCCTCTCCCCGAGTTTCTACCCGCCTGTCGTGCCGAGCAGATTCCGGTGCTGTCGTCGACGGCTCTGTCTTCCACGGTCATCAAGCGGATCAGCTACTTTCTCGAAGACAATCTGGTGCCTTCGACGACTCTCCACGGCGTATTGCTGGAGATTTTTGGTCTTGGCGTGCTGCTGATCGGCGCCAGTGGAGCGGGCAAGAGCGAATGCGCTCTCGACCTGATCACCCGTGGGCACAGTCTGGTTGCCGACGACCGGGTCACGGCAAAGCGCTACCCGCACGGCGATCTCATGGGCTTCTGCCAGGAACCGCTGCGCCATCACATGGAGGTGCGTGGCCTGGGGATTGTCAACGTCCAGGATCTGTTCGGCCTGGCGGCGGTCCGCGAGCGAAAGTCGATCGACCTGGTGATCGAGCTCGAGCCGTGGGACGAGTCCAAGGCCTACGACCGCTTGGGGTTGGAAGAGAGGGTCTACAAGATTCTCGATGTCTCCTGTCCCTACATCACTCTGCCGGTTGCCCTGGGCCGTAATCTCTCGATCCTGGTCGAGATCGCCACCCGTAACCACGTGCTCAAGCTGCAGGGACATCACTCGGCCAGGGACTTCGCCCGCGAGCTGGAAAAGAAGCTGCAACAGGGAACTAGCAAAGCGGAACACGCTCCGACGTGAAACCCACCAGACTCGTCCTGATCACCGGTCTGTCCGGTTCCGGCAAGAGCACCGTCGCCAAGTGCTTCGAGGACCTCGGCTTCTACTGCGTCGACAATCTGCCCCTGCCGCTGCTGCGCCAGTTTCTGCACGATCCCTTTGCCCAGGTCGAAGGGCATCGCCGGATCGCGGTGGTGACGGATGTGCGGGCGCCCGGCTTTGCGAGCGAGTTCCCCCGCCTCGTTGCCGAGCTCGACCGGGCACAGATCGACGCGACACTTCTATTTCTGGAGGCCTCCGAGGACGCCCTGGTAAGAAGATTCTCCGAGACCCGCCGACCCCATCCCCTGGCCGCCGACAGCGGCGCCATCGAAGGGATCCGGGAAGAGAAGGAGATGCTGGCGGATGTCAAGGGGGCGGCCGACATGGTCCTGGATACCAGCGATTGGTCGATTCACGAGGCCCGCGACGAGGTCTACCGCGCCATTGCCACCGCCCCGGGTGAGGAACCCACCCTGACCGTGTCGCTGGTGAGCTTTGGATTCAAGCACGGTATCCCCTCCGGCGCCGATTTGCTGTTCGATGCGCGGTTCCTCGCCAACCCGCATTTCGAGCCGGAGCTGCGCTCGCAGACCGGTCGGGATGCGCCGGTGCGGGAGTTTCTGGAAGCCATCCCCGACTATGGGGAGTATGTAGATCGGATTGAAGATCTCCTCGGCTACCTGCTGCCACGTTACGAACAAGAGAATCGAGCCTACCTCTCGGTCGGTGTCGGTTGCACCGGTGGTCACCATCGCTCGGTGGCGATCGTCGAGGAGCTTTACGCCCGGTTGCGACGCACCAATACACGAGTTCGACTTATCCATCGGGACATCACTCGCTAGACAGACAGGCCTGTGGAGTCGCTCTCAGCGGCCACCGACCATTCGTTGCTAAGCTCTCGGCACGGAGACCCACGCTCATGGTCACTACTCTGATTGTCACCCACGGCAAGATGGCTCAGGAGC
>CALILB010000381.1 GCA_938016625.1 uncultured bacterium
CCGATTCTTCAACAGGCGAGCCCCGGCGACACCATCTGGTTGGAGAGGGGCGAGTACGTCGAAAATATCGTGATCGAGGTACCCGTAATCCTGACCGGAGAGGGCCGGCCGCATCTCCGGGGCGACTACCAGGGTGTCCCGATTCACATCAAGGCGCCCGGTACGGTGATCGATGGGCTGCGGATCAGCGAGGCGGGCACTCGTTTGATGGAGGACATGGCCTGCATTCTGATCGAAGCGGATGGTGTGACGGTGAAGGACAACGTGATCGACGAGCCGCTGCACGGGATTTATGTCAAGGCCGGGAACGGGACCCGTATCGAAGGCAATCGCATCGAGGGGCGGCTCGATCTGATCGAGGAGGACCGTGGCAACGGTATACATCTCTGGAACAGCCGCGACAACTTCATCCACGACAACGAAATCCTCAATGTCCGCGACGGTATCTACTTCTCTTTTGCCGACTCGACAGCGGTAACAAAAAATCACATCCACAATGTCCGCTACGGTCTCCACTACATGTACTCCAATGACAATGTCTTCGAGGACAACCTTTTCGAGAACAGCGTGGCCGGTGCGGCTCTCATGTACTCGAGTGACATCGAGTTTCTGCGTAACATTTTCGCCCGGTGCCGGGGATTTCGGTCCTACGGCATCCTCTATCAGTCGATGGACGATACCCGGGCCGAGAGTAATCTCGTTCTGGACAACAGCCGAGGAATTTTCTTGAACAACAGCGCCACCAATCTCCTGCTGCGCAACGACGTCGTCGACAACGATCTGGCAATTCAGCTGAATGGCGACGGTGGCGGCAACGTCGTCGCCGGCAACAACTTCATCAACAATTTGAGTGAGCTGCTGCTCGATATCGGTCGCCCCGAAATCGACTGGGAGAACGCCGAAGGCGGAAACTACTGGACGGACTATCGAGGCTACGATCTCGACGGCGACGGGATAGGCGACCGCCCCCATACAATCCAGAACGTGTTCCAGGTTCTGGAGAATGACTACCCCGAGGTTCGGTTCTATCTATTCAGTCTTGCGGCCCGCATGCTCGAGATGGCCGAGCAAGCTCTGCCCATTCTCGAGCTCGGCAATGCACAGGACCTTTCACCGCGCTTTAGACCGATGGTCAACGACCAGGTTCCCTGGGTGATGGTGCAGCAGAGCTACCACCGGAGCAACAAGGGGGCGGCCCTGGTCTATCTCCTGGCAACGGCAATTCCGCTGCTCCTGTTGTTCCGAATAGGGCGGAGAATTTGAGCGACAAAGAATCCATGATCCGCCTCGGCCAGTTCGAGAAGTGGTATGGCGTCATCCATGCGGTCAAGAGCCTGGATCTGGAGGTTGGACGAGGCGAGGCTTTTGTCCTGTTGGGCTCGAACGGCAGCGGTAAGTCGACGATTCTGCGGGCAGTGGCCGGACTACACGCCCCCTCTTCCGGTCGTGTGCTGGTCGAGGGTGTCGATGTCGCCGTCGATCCACTCGCGGCCAGAGGACGAATCGCCTTTCTGCCTCAGCGGGTGGTCCTCCCCGAGTTGCTTACCGGCCGCGAGGTGCTGAGCTTCTACGCCGGTCTCAAGGGTGTGGATCAACGACGGGTAGCGGAGGTCATCGAGCTCATCGGGTTGACCGAGGATGCGGACCGGTTCGCGCGCGATTATTCCGGCGGCATGCTCCAGCGTCTGGGGCTCGGAATCACGTTTTTGCGCGATGTCCCGCTGTATCTGTTGGACGAGCCGACCCTGAATCTGGATCCGGGCGGGGTCGAGCAGTTCCGGCGTTGGATGGAAGAGCGGGTCGCCGCCGGTGCGACCGTTCTGTTTACTTCTCACATCCTCCAGGAGGCTCTGCGGCTGGCCGATCGGGTGGCAGTGATGGCTGAAGGGGAGCTGGTCAAGGTGGAAGAAGTCTCCGGCTTCAGAAATCGAGTCGTTGCCGCGACCACCGTCAGCGTGGTCGTCGACCGGCTCACCGAGGCGATGATCCAGGCTGCGCGGCAAGCCGGCGCCGAAGAGGCCAGTTGGAACAAAAACAGTTACTCGTACAAGGCACCACCGGAGAAGCGCCAAGCAGTCATCCGGGCCATCGAGAGGAGTGGCGGCTTTATCGAGGAGCTCCACACCGAGCCACCCAACTGGGAATCTCTCGCCCAGTTGGTCGCCGAGCGTTGAGGTGGACTCATGAGATGCGCTTTGACACGCAGGAATTTGCTCATCGCTACGCTGATTCTTCCGGGCCTGGTTGCCGGTTGTGGAACAGACCGCGAGCCGGAGATCGCCTTTGGCATCGATGGGTGTAGTGAATGCGGCATGCTGATCGACAAAGAGAAAGAGGCGGCTGCATATCTCGTCGACCGGGAGCTCAGTCCATTCTGCTCGACCGGGTGTCTGTTGAAGAGTTCAGAGAACCGACGGCAGCAGGATCGACCATTGCCCGACCGGGTCCTCATCTCCGACTACGAGGGATCGGGTCTCCATCCCGCCGGTGAGATGACCTTTTTGCTGACCGAGAGCCTCACCACGGTCATGGGTTGGGGGATTCTCGGCTTTGTCGATCGTCAAGTGGCTCTGGCCCACCGCCAGAGCGAGGACGAGCAGCTGGTCGATTGGATCGGTCTGCGGGCGTCTCGAGGTGAGCCCGATCGGACGATCAACCTGGTGCTCGGCCCGGACGGTCTGACACCCGAAACCACCCAGCTGGAGAAAGGCGCCCTGGTCGTCTGGGAGATCGAGGGCCGGGAGCTCGCGACCGATCAGGTGCTGGTGGTTCGCGGCTACGAGCACCTAGGTGAGATCACGATTTCGGCCACCGGAGAGCCCGTGACCTTCCGCATGCTGGCCACCAAGCCCGGAGAGGGATTTCCGTTGATCCGGGAGAGCGACGGTGCGGTGGTGGGGCGTGTCCGGGTGACGGGTGCGCATACACCCGACGAGGAGGCTATTTGAGCCATCCCGTCTGGTGGATCGCCAAACAGGAGTTCACCCTCAACCGGCGCAATCGGTGGGTGGTCTCCTTTGCGGTGATGTTTGCGCTGCTGACCATCCTGATCTCGATGTTTGGGATGGTCACCTCCGGGTACTCCGGATTTCAGGACTTTGTAAGGACATCGGTCAGCGTGGTCAA
>CALILB010000382.1 GCA_938016625.1 uncultured bacterium
GCCAGTAACAGTGAAAGGACGGTCAGCAGCCGACCCGGGATCAGGCTCGCCCCGCCACCCATGACCGACGCCACCAAAGCGCCGAGGGAGTAGTAGACGGGCCCGTAGAGGTTGATGCTGTATGGTGGCTGCAGCCACCGGTCGCGGTCGTACAGAGAACGTCCCTCGAGGATGTCCTGCTGGCCGGCCAGCACGACTCCTTCGACATAATCTCCTGGAAGATCGCGGACGATCATGTCCGCCATGTTGGCGATGCCGATTGCGGCTGCGAGCAGCACCACTACCCACAACGCGACCCTTAAGATGAGCTCGATCCGTGTCATGGCTTTTCCGTTTCATGTAGGCTGGCGTACAGTTTCTCGAGCCGATCGACGACCGCCGTCCAGCTGTAGTGCTCGACAACCCGCCGCTTCCCGGCCTCGCCCATGGCGCGAGCGAGAGAAGGGTCGGCTGTGAGACCGGACACCGCCTCGGCCAATCGCGCTGCGTCACCCGACGGCGCGAGGTACCCATCCTCACCGTGGCGTACCAGCTCGGCAAGGCCACCGACCTTTGTCGCCACCACCGGCAGCCCAGCCGCCCAAGCTTCGAGGGCGACGATGCCGAACGGTTCGTGGCGCGACGGCAGCAGAAACAAATCGGCCGCCGCAAATGCGTCCGCCAGGGTCCGGCTCTCGGGCTCGAGGCTGCCCAGCATGTGTAGCCGGTCCGCGACACCCAGCCGCTCGGCGGCCAACCGCACTTTGCGGTCGTAGCCCGCCACCGTCACCGGTCCCACCAGCACCACGTGAAGCGCCGGTACCCGGGCGAGGATCTCGGGCACCAGCTCCTGCCCCTTCTGCGGATCGACCCGGGCGGCTGTCAGCGCCACCGGCGCCCCCTCCGGTACATCGAGCGTCGACCGGCCACGATGCCGGCCCCCGGATGCCAGCCAGGATGCTTCGACCGCGTTCGGCAGCTGCTCGAGGCGGGTATTCGGGAAGCGCTTGCGACCCCGCTCGAGCTCCTCGCGTGTCAGCACCAGGATAAGGTCGGCGTCGCGCAAGAAACCTCTTGTGCCGAGCAGCGCCGATGGCGCCTTCCCCCAGTCGAGGCTACGTCGCGCCGGCGCGCTCATCTCACGAATCTCCTCGTTCGGGACCGCAAACTCACCGCCATGCAGCTGCACGACATAGGGAAGGCCGCGTCGGCGGGCGACCCACCGCACCTGACCCGCGAGCCGCTGCATGGTGTGGCAGTGCAGGAGATCGACTCCGGGCTCTCGCAGCATGCTCCACAGCATCGCCGGCGCCAGCGGATTGCCGCCCTTGCGGTCGAGGGCCCGACGCGCCGCAGTCGACAGCGGCACCCGACCATAGGTATAACCGCAACGCTGGACGGGGACCCCCATCAGCTCACTCTCACCGCGCTCGTCGAGCGCGCTGGTGCACATCAACCGCGAGTCGTCGCCACGCCGGAGCTGCTCCCTGACCAGCGACGCCACCACTGACTCAGTGCCGCCCCAAGCGTTGGCGGTAAACCGCCGGGCCACGTGAAGAACCTTCATACGGGCCTCACCAGTAGGCGCAAGAACCAACGTTTGCCGGGAATGCGTGCGCTCTCCAGACGGTGTCGCTCCTCGGGCCCGATCAGCCCACCGAAGCGGAAGCCGACGATCATCAGCAGACAGCTCGCCGCGACACCGATGGCCACAGTCGCCCAGGTATGCGCCCACGGGCGAGCCAGCGCCGGCAGCAGACCCGGGGACACGGCAACAAATAGTCGTGCGATCCAGCGAAAGGGGAACTCCAACGGTCCGGTGAAGCGCAGCGCGTAACGGATGGTGATCGGCGTGATGAGCACAAAGGACAGCACCACCGCCGCGATGGCGCCGGGGATCCCGAAACGTGGGATGAGCAGCAGGTCCAGGCCGATGTTGACCACCAGTTGCAGCACGCCAAACGGCAGCGTTCGGTGCGCCTGCTCCTTGACCAACAGCGCCGTTCCCACGGGCACCGAGACGAACGGCAGAAGGAGAACCACGGAAAACAAACGTGCTACGGGACCGGCCGGCGCCATCTCGACGCCGTACAAGAGCACCAGAGCGCGATCGGCCCACACGGCCCCGAGAAGCGCCACCGGAACCGAAACCACCGCCAGTAGCTTGTAGTACCAGCCGACCAGTACTCCGAGCCGCGACGGATCGCGGGTGTAGGAGGCGCTGATCGCCGACAGGACCACCGCATAGAGCGACAGCGGCACCAGCTCCAGGGCAAGCTGCGGCAGCGAGTAGCCGAGGTCGTAAAAGCCCACCACCGCAGGGGAGGCCACCATGGCGAGGAAGAAGACCTCCGACTGCCGTTGAACGACCAGGTTGACGAGCCCCGATCCGAAGATCGTCGCGGCATAGCCTCCCAATCTGCGGAATCGCATGGTGTCAGGCAACTCCATCCGCAACGAGCCGAGGGTGCGGCGCAGCGACGGCAGCAGCGCCACGCAGGCCAACGCGAGGGCTCCAGCCTGCGCGGCAAGTGCTCCTCCCGCACCCCACCCGGCATCGAGCAAGCGCCACGTGAGGAAGAGCCACGCCGCTCCGGTAGCGGTTGTGGCGACCATCAGAACTCGCGCCCGACCAAGCGCGAAATGGAGCTGATAAAGGGTCTCCTTGAACACGAAGACCGCGGCCAGCACCGCGATCAGTGGCAGCAGGGGACCGATCTTCGGCGTCAAGAGCCGCTCGCACAGCGGCCGTAGCGCTACCAGCAGCGCACCGGCCAGCGAGGCCATCAGCGCCTGCACACCGAGCGTCAGGACCAGCAGCCGCCGGATCCCGGTGCCGGCTCCCCGGACCTCCAACTCGGGCACGAATCGCAGCAGCGCCCGATCGAGACCGAAGGCTCCCAGCAGGCCCAGGTAAACCACCATGTTGCGGGCCAGCGACCACACGCCGAAGTCTTCGGCGCCGAGGTAGCGGGCGGCGAGGATGGACACACCGAGGGTGCCGCCGAGGGTCGCCACCTTGGCGAGGACCGACCAGACGGCCTGGCTCGAGACTCGCTGCGAGGCGGTCTGCAGCGGAGCCGCTACGACGTCGACCATGCCGCCATCTCCCGCATCACGCCATGAAGGTCGGTGATGACCTCCACCGCACCACTAGGGGTGAAGTTCGCGATCAAGGCGGCGTCCGAGTCCGGGTGGCCGGGCCGGTAGCCGTGCATTCCGGCAGGGGCCACCGTGCCCATGTGACTCGGGTTCAGGAGCACCCCGGGCTCGAGCGCGTAGATCGCGTGGCCAAAACGCCCATCCGGCCACCAAGTGCCGTAGGCCTTGAGCTGCTCGTCTGAAAGCCACTGACCATTCTCGTTGTCGGGCAGGGCGGCACGAATCCGCTCCTCGACACCGTCGCCTAGAAACCAAAAACGCATCATCGTTGAATCGTGCACGGCCGCGTAATCGAGCCCTTCCTCCAAGCCCAGAGCCTCTACCGCAGGCATCAGATCGACGACGGTGTGGATGGTGACCATGCCGTGGTCGGAGAAGAGCGCGAAACGCACCTCATCGTAGTTGGCGGCCGCGGTGTCCAGCAGGCGCCGGACTTCGATCTGGTACCAGTCGAGCTTGTCGTCGACCAGCGGTGAGCTCTTGGTGTGTTCGTGCATCAGGCCGTCGAGCGCGGCTGTATAGAGGAATGCGAAGCGCACCTCCCCCTCTTGGAGCGAAGCCTCGAGCGCGTTGATGTTGGCGGTCTCATCGCGCCGCCAATCGGACACCTGGGCGGGTACCTCGGCGCGTGCCAGCTCATCGAAGATGCTGTCGCCACGGTTGATGCCGCCCGGTCTGAAGATGTCGTTCTTCTCCGCGTAGTCGTACAGCGGCAGCGTTTCGAAGGGCAGATTGTAGATCTGGAAGTAGCCCGTGAACCCGTAGCCCCGCGCAATTCCCTTGGACAGGTAGCGTCGCACGCGACCGCGGTCGAACAGCGACGAAGGCAGTGCGCGCAGAGGCCGCAGCACTTTGAAGGGGCTGGTTTCCGGCGAGTAGTAGAAGGACGACCAGTGGTCGTTCTCGTTGGGTCGCCGACCGGTGAGGATCGCCGGGACACAGGCCGATGAGAAGCCGAATAGTGACTCCACCGACTGGCGGTGGTTCATCTCGTCGAGAAAATGGGGGCGCGGTCCCACGACATCCCACCCGCAGGCATCCACAAACATGGCGATCGCGATCCTTCGGCTCATTCGGTCCTCCGACCCTCAGTACCCTGCCGCATCGCGCCGAATACATCTCCGCAACTGGCTGTGTCTCAGGGCGACCCTGTTCCCGCTCACGGCGCACGATATGCTGGTGTCATGAACATCCTCATGGTCAACGAGAAGGGCTGGTTTTTTGGCGGCGTCGAGCAACTGGTCAACGATGTCGCAACCGGTCTTTCAGAACGCGGGCACCGGGTGGCGCTGCTGTCTACCGAGGCACGGCCGCAGGAGCGGGACGCGTTGTCAGCCCCTTTTGTTGCCACGCCTTGTCTCGATCCGAAAGTCTCAATCGACCCCTGGAGACAGCGGGTGAAAGCCATGGTCGAGGAGCTGGAGCTCGAGGTCGCCTACGTCCATCGGCTCACGTCGGTGCCAGCCATCGAGGCGATCCTCGAACACCTCCCGGTCGTCCGCTACGTGCACGACCACGACCTGTACTGTCCTCGACGGCACAAGTACTTCCCGCTGACGACCCGCATCTGCAACCAGCCCATGGGTGTGAGCTGTGTGGTCAACGGCTGCCTGCTCACTCCCAACGGCCCGTGGCCGGGCCTGCCCTGGCTCATCAATCTGCCGCAGAAACGCCGCGAGCTGCAGTTCAATCTGCGTCTCCCGCGGCTGTGTGTAGGTTCGCGTTGGATGCGCAACATGATGATCACAAACGGATTTTCTGAGGACCAGGTCGAGGTGTTACCGCCCATTCCGAAGGGCCTCGAGCAGGACGTCTCTCCCATGCAGGAGGAACCGGTCGTCCTCTTCGTCGGCCAGGTCATTCGCGGCAAGGGGGTAGACCTTCTGCTGCGGGCGCTAACAGAGGTCCGGCAGCCTTTCCAGGCGCTGATCGTCGGCACCGGCAACCACATGCAGACGTGCATCGACCTCGCTCGGAGCCTCAACCTCGGGGGGCAGGTCAGCTTTCCCGGTTGGGTTTCGCACGACCGTATCGGCGACTACTTCCGACGAGCGCGCGCCGTAGCGGTGCCATCGCGCTGGCCGGAGCCCTTCGGCATGGTCGGCCTCGAAGCCATGTGGGCGTCGCGACCCGTGGTGGCGTTTGCGGTCGGCGGCATTCCCGACTGGCTCGCCGACGGAGAGAGCGGGTTCGCTGTGGCCGAGCAAGACTGGAAGCTGTACGGACAGGCCCTCGATCAGTTGCTGGCGGATCCGGAGCTGGCCAAGCGTATGGGCCAGAACGGCTACGACCTGGCC
>CALILB010000383.1 GCA_938016625.1 uncultured bacterium
CCATCGACGGTGCCAACCACTTTGGCATCGACTTCTATGGTGTCGACTCACAGCTGCTGTCGAACGAGATTCGCAATGTGGCTCTGATCGAGAATCTGGGCCGTTCCGGGATGGGCTGTGGCTTCTCGGGCACCAACTGTACCGAGAACGGTGCCGGCATCCGTCTCAAGCACGACCCGGGCGCGCCGGATCACACCGCTCGAGACAACCTGCTTCGCCGGAACCGGTTGTCAAAAGTCGGCATGAACGGCATCGATGTCTTTGGCCGCTGGATGACGCTGGAGGAGAACGTCATCGACCAGGCCTGTTTCTCGAAAGGAGATTGTGGTGCCATCCGCACCTTTGGTCGAAACAGCCTGGCCGCCACCCCTGTCCATGACGTCACCATCAGAAGAAATGTGATCCGCGATGTCCCCGGGAACACCGACGGTACCCACCCGAATTTCGAGCCGCTGTTTGGCCTTGCCATCTATATCGACAACTACTCCCGCGACGTCACGGTCCAGGGCAACACCGTGACCGGCGCCACCTGGGTGGGGGTGCTGTTTCAACGCTCGACCGGTCTGCTGACCGGCAATACCCTCTATGACAATGTCGCCTCCAACTGGGGCTCGGAAGTGGCTCTAGTGCTGGGTGGGACCGAAGTACTTCAGACAGGGAACACCCTCTTCCCGCTCGCCCCCAACCGTCGCACCCTTCGGATCACCGATCCCACCACCTTGGACTTCTCGGATGGCAATCTCTTCTTCAGCCCCTACGACGATCGCTCGATCGTCGACGACACCGCCGACGGGGTGGGGATGACGCTGGCAGAGTGGCAGAGCTGGAGTGGCCACGACACCACCTCCGCCGCCCACTGGTACACACAAGAGACCGGCGAGCCACCGCTGTCCAAGATCTTTATCAACGATACGGCCGCAGAGCTGATCGTCGATCTGACCGGGATGTTCTACCTCGATCTCAACCAGCAACCCGTCGGTCCTTCGCTGACCCTCCCCGCCTTCTCGTCACGGATACTGGTCGAGGATCCCGGACCGATCTTTGTCGACGGCTTCGAAAGCGGCGACGTCAGCCGCTGGGATGGCTCCAGACCCTAGCCAAGGCTTCAGCCTTCGACGAGCTCGGTCCACTGCTCCTCCACCCAGCCCTGCTGGCCGTCGGGGAGGACGATGCGGAGCCAACCCGGGCGCCGGTCCTTGACCTTTACCTCGGTTCCGGCGTGGAGCTTGAATCTCACCACGGATTCGGGATCGGGTGCGGTGCGGGCCTCGATCTCCTGCGGCAAGACGACCGCCACCTGGAGCGGGAAGAAGTGATGGACAAAAAGAGAGCCGGCGGTGGCGACGAGCAGGACAAGGAGGAGGATGAAGATCCATCGCAGAACCTCGGAGTCCAAGTGGAAAAGGCGGATAGCCCAGAATCCCCAGAAGAGGAGGTTGAGCGACAGGACGACAACCTGGAGCTCCTTGAGACTCAGACCGTAGTGCCAGAAGAAGAGTGTCGACAGGACGGCCGAGGGCTCGGGTGGGGACAGGGCATCCTTGGTGCTCTGGCGCGCAAAAGCCAGATTCGCCCTTACATCTTCGTCGCGGGGAAGACGGATGGCCGCTCGGCGGTAGGAGGCGACGGCGTGACCGAGCTCGCCGTTTCTCAGATAGGCGTTGCCCAGGTTGAAGTGGAGATGGCCGCTGTCAAAGCCCTGGTCGGCGAGTCGTTTCAACAAGCCGATGGCGAGCAGGTAGTCGCCCGCTTCGTAGGCGGTATTGGCATTGACAAAGGCCTCGCCGGGATCGAGATCGCCTTCCGACTCGTTCTCGGTGTTGACCACGGTCGATGGGGCCTCCAGCTCGAGAACCTGTCCCTGCGCGGCGGAGCCCAGCAGCAGACCGAAGACGAGAAGGGTTGATCGTCGTTTCACGGAGCTTTTCAGACACGGATCTGACGATCGAGGTTCTTGAGGAGGGGTGTCAACACGGTGGTCAACCGACGTGGCTCGAGCTTTTCTGAGCTGTACTGAGCCGCCTCCAGGCGATTCAGCAGTCTACAGGTCTCCTCCACCGCCTCTTCGTCCACCCCGTGTGACCGCAGCAGCTCCTCGGTCTCCGCCGGGGTGAGCGCGCTGCCCTCGACGTCGAGCTTATCGCCGACATACTCACGCAGACATCGGGAGGCGAGCTGACTCGCCGCAGCGGCGTCTTCCCCCTCGCTCTGCGACTCGATCCGTTTGAGACACTTGCGGGCTCGACCAAGAGCATCGCGGCGGCGGCGAAGTCCCGAATCGAGGGCAAAGCGGCGACGACGACGTTGAGCCACCACGGTGCCCACAAAGCCCAACGGGGGCAGCAGAAGACCGCCGAGCAGAAGCGCCCGATCGAGTGTGCTCTGCGAGCGCCGCGCTACCGCGTCAAGCCCCTTGTACGGTGGCAGGATGTCGTCGGCCAGGATTCGAACCGCCACTTTGCCGGTTCCGGGAGCCACCGACTCGGTCAGCCGAAGCTCCTCCTCGCCCTCGGACGGCCGCACCACAAGAGGCAGAGCCTCCGTTCGGGCCGTCCGAAAGCTCTCCTCATCGGGGTCGAAGAAGGTGAGGGTCATCTCGGGTACTTCGAGCTCCCCGGCTGCCAGCGGCACCAGTGCTTTCCGGTACGAACGAAAGCCCGAGAGCGTGGTGCCGGAGCGCTCGATGCCGCCGTCGGGCTTGTCGTCGTAGATCTTGAACTCGTCCAGGACCGGGAGTGCCGGCTGTCCGATCATCTGGACATTGCCGCTGCCCTTGACGGTGAGACGGAGAGTCACCGACTCGCCCACCTGGATCTCCTGCTTACTGAGCCCGGCCTCCAGCGCGAAGTCGCCCACCAGACCCGAGAAACCCGGTGGCGCCGGCGGCAGAGGACGCACCTCGATTTCGATCGGCTTTGTCCGCAGCACCTTGGTCTGTCTGCTGGCCGAGCCAAAGACATCGTCGAGCAGACTTCGGCGTCGACGGGAGGAGCGCACCAGTACTTCACAGCTCAGCCGTGACGGTGGGATGACGAGGTCTCCCACTTCCTGCGGGAACAGCGCTCGTCTGATCTCGCTGACCATGTATTGGACACCATTGACCGTGGTCTGGAACTCACGGACCTCGCCCAGTTCCTCCACGGTAAAGCCGTCGAAATCCATCGAATCGACACGCGCGTTGCCTATCTGGACACGGCGGTAGAACCGCCAGGTGTAAACGATCTGCTGTCCTACAAAAGCCGACCTGGTCGAGACCTTGGCCGACAAGAACAGATCACGCGACTCCGCCGGTTGTTCGGACGCGGCGAGAACACGGACGGTGATCGGACTCGTGCTGTGCACCTCGCCATCGAGCTCGACGGTTGCCGAGCCGATCTGGAAGCTCCCGGTGCGTCGCGGCACCAGCGAATAGGTGTAGCTGACACTCGAGCTCATGCGGCCGTTGATAAAGTTCATCTGTGTCGACTGACCGCGCGAGAAGACATCGAAGTCCGGCAGCTCGGGAAGGGTCGGCTCGGCGCCACGCGAGCCCTCGATAGTGATCTGGAGGAGGATCTGATCCTCCTCGTAGATCTCGGCTCGATCCACCGAGGCCTGGATGCGCTCTTCCCCGGCGGCAGCCGATGGCAGGAAAACCGCACCCGCCGCCAGCAGGATCAGACAGACCGAGATCTTCTTGTCGAACCGGCTCTTCATCACCAGTCCTTGGCCGCTCGTCTACGGCTGCCGCGTGTGGGGTGTCGCCGGAGCGGCCGGCCTTCTTCCAGAGCCTGGAGATAGCGCTCGGCTTCCTCGGGTGTGAGGCTTGCGGTCTCTTCACCTTCGGCACCCGAGTCACCCTGGGACTGTTCGGACGCCTCCTCGCCGTCGCCGACACCGTCGCCGTCGGTGTCGGGGTTGTTGGGATCGGTCTCCCCCTCGTCAACCTGACCATTCCGATTCAGATCCTCGGCACCGTCGGGCAGTCGATCGCCGTCGGTATCGGGGTTCTCGGGGTCGGTGGGGTTCTCCCCCGAGCGCTCGACCTCGTCGGGGAGGCCATCCTGATCGGAGTCCTGCCCGCCGCTCTGCTCTTGCTGCTGGTCTTGCTGTTGATCTTGCTGTTGCGGTTGTTCCTGTTCCCCTTGCTGCTGCTCCTGCTCGCCTTCACCGCCCTCTTGCTGCTCTTGCTGATGCTGCTGCTGTTGATCCTGTTGCTGTTGCTCCTCCTGCCGCTTCTGAGCCTCTTCGTGGCGTCGACGGATCTCGTCGCGCACAAACTCCAGATTGAACTTGGCGTCCTCGTCGTCGGGATCGATCTCGAGAGCCGCCTTGAAGAGCTCGACGGCCTCTTCGAGACGCCCCTGCCTGAAGGCCGAGTTCCCCAGATTGTAGAGAGCCTCTCCCCTGAGACTCTCATCGGTGGAGAGAGTCGCCCCAAAGAAGGCCCGGTCGGCCTCTTCGTAGTTCCGCATCTGGTAGTGGACGCTCCCCAGGTTGAGAGCCACCTCCGGATCCTCGGGTCGCTCCACCTGCAGATCGACAAAACCGCTCAACGCCTGCTCGTACAGACCGGCCTCGTAGGCCTCGTAGGGATCTCCCGCACGTACCCGTTCGGGGGGACTCGCGTCATCGGGCACCGGCGGGGTCCCAGTCTGTGCCAGCGCGGCCGTCGCCCCGGCAATGAGCAGCACGGTGAGCATCACCCGCTCAGACACGAGCCGGCCCTCCGCGGCGCACCCGGTCGGAGATCAGCGGTTCGAGCATGAGAACCAGCAATGCAAGCGCCAGCAGCCACTGAAAGCGCTCCTCCCACCGCTGGCGTCTTTTCGACCCCAGCTCCTGATCTTCGAGCGTGGCCTTGATGCCCTGGGCATAGATCTGCTCCAGATCCACATCGCCGGTCACCGAGCGCACGTAGCGCCCACCGGTATTCAGCGCCATCTTTTGTAGTGTCGGCTCGTCGAGCTTGCTGAGAATGATGTCGCCCCGCCGGTCGCGGCGGAATCCACCCCTGGGCTGGGGGATTGGTGCTCCTTCGTCTCGACCTATTCCGATGGTAAAGATGCGAACACCGGCGGTGGCGGCCTCCTCGGCTGCCTTCAGCGCCTTACCACTGTGATCTTCGCCGTCGGTGATCAGGATGATCGCCTGCGAGCTGCTGGCCGAGCCCTCGAAGGCTCCGAGTGCGGTGCGAACGGCCCCCGCCAGATCGGTCCCCTTGACCGGGATCAGATCGGTGTCGATGGCATCGAGAAAGATCTCGGCCGCACCATAGTCCAACGTCAGAGGACACTCGACAAAGGCGGCGCCGGCAAAGGCCACCAACCCGATACGGTCACCTTCCAGCAGCGCGAGCAGATCGGTGATTTCTCGCTTGGCTCGCTCCAGCCGGCTGAGCCGGCCACCGGTCTCGGCGTCCTCCACCAGCATGCTGTCCGACACATCGAGTGCCACGACGATGTCCACACCCTCCCTCTTGACCTCTTCCCAGGTAAAGCCGTACCGCAACTCTGCCAGGGCGAGGATGGTCGCTCCCAGCCCGATAACCACCAGCATCGCTTTCAGGTATTGGCGCGGCCGGCTGACCCCCGAGGTGAGCCGCTCCAGCATCTCGGTGGCGGCGAAATGTCGAAGCAAACGGGTCTTGGTACGGAAAGCGTAGACAAAGAACACCACCAGCGCCGGCACCAGCCAGAGCAGCCAGAGCGACTCGGGGCTACCGAGCTGAACATCGGCGCAACCGGTGAAGAGGAGTGCCGCCGCCGGCAGAGCCGGCGCGGCCGAGGTGGCGGCAGCCCGCCGCTTGGGTTTGAACATCCTCTTCATGGCAGCTTGCGAAAACGGGTTCCCAGGAGCGCCACCTCGAGCAGCAACAGCGCCACCGCCGGCAGCACAAAGAACCGGAATCGTTCGTTGTATTCCATATAGGTGTTGGAGGTGATCTCGGTGGTCTCCAGCTCGTCGATCTCGGTGTAGATCGACTCGAGAGCCGTCGTGTCCTCGGCTCGAAAGTAGGCGCCACCGGTCCGCTTGGCGATCTCCTCCAGCGTCTCTTCATCGATCTCGACGCTCTGGTAGACGACCTGTTTGCCAAAGAAGGAATCCACAAGAAAGGGTGCCTTGCCGCGGGTGCCCGCGCCCACCGCATAGATCTTGATGTCGAAGGTTCCGGCGATCTCGGCCGCCTTCTTCGGGCTCAGCGCGCCGGCGTTGTTGCGGCCGTCGGTAAGCAGGATGATCACCTTCGATTTGGCTTGCGAGTCGCGCAGACGCTTGACCGCGGTCCCCAGTGCCGAACCGATGGCGGTGGCATCACCGGCCATGCCGATGTCCACCTGCTCCAGAAAGGTCGCCACGATGCCGTGATCGAGGGTCAACGGACACTGGGTGAAGGCCTCGTCACCAAAAACCACCAGACCGATCTGATCGCTCTGGCGCTTCTGGACAAACTCCTCGACCACCGCTTTGGCGACATCCAGCCGATGGCGTCGCTGGTTGATGGGACGATCGGCGTCGAGGTCGAGCGCCTGCATACTGCCGGAGGTGTCGAGCACGAGTACGATGTCGATCCCTTCGGTCGACACCTGGGTGTGCCGGCGACCGGTCTGTGGACGGGCCATAGCCATCACCAGCAGGGCGATGGTCAGAATCCTCAGCCCCATCACCAGCCGGCGCAACAAGAGGGTGCGAGAGGGTCTGAGACTCTGGAGTGCCTGGATGCTCGAGAAGCGTATGGCCGTGGGCGCCCACCAACGCCCGGGATAACGCCGGGTCAACCAGGGCCGCAGCAGCCAGGCGGCGAGCCAGAGCACAAAAAGGGGCACCAGGACCCACAACAACCAGCGGTCGGCA
>CALILB010000384.1 GCA_938016625.1 uncultured bacterium
CTTTCACTGGCACGTGGCTGACCTCGGCATGGAACACGTCTACATCAAGCCGCGAACGCCTCAGCTCAACGGCAAAGTCGAGCGGTCCCACCGAACCGACAAGGACGAGTTCTACCAGTTGATCGACTATCGCGACGATGTGGATCTCGAGAAGAAGCTGGCCGCATGGGAACGTTTCTACAACTACGATCGGCCGCACAGCTCTCATCGCGGAAAGACACCCTACGAAGTTCTAAGGGAGAAGCTAACCTAGTCAAGGGTGTCCGGCTTGATTCGTAACATCACACCAAGGAGAACCGGCAATGATTGGCTACCGAATTTCCCCGCTCCTCGCGCTCTCAGCTCTTGTCCTACTGACATTTGCGTCGGCTCCGGCTGTTGCCCAGGAGGCGGCCGAAGAGCAGACCCTTTTCTATGAAAACCGGCAGGACATTCCACTCGAGTACCGCTGGGATTTGGATGCCATCTTCCCCAATCAGGAGGCCTGGCAGGCGGAGCTCGAAAGACTGGACCAGGACATCCCCGCGATCGCCGACTACAGAGGGCGGCTTGGTGAGTCGGCGGAGGTGCTGGCAGCGGCGCTCGAGGCCCAGTTCGCCCTCGGACGTCGATTCGAGGATGTTTTTGTTTACGCCATGGAGCTGCTGCACACCAACACCGCCGATGCCACGGCCAACGATCTTTCGGGCCGGGCCCGTGCCCTGGCCGGAAAGCTCCAGGAAGCGGTGGCCTTTATCGACCCGGAGATCGTCCAGCTGCCCGAGTATCAGCTGCACGAGTACCTGCGGGATCCGGTGCTCGCGCCTTATGCTCACTACCTCGACAACGTGGTGCGCACCCGGGATCACATCCTCTCGCCCGAGGTCGAGGGGATCTTGGCCGGCTCGGCCCTGCCCGGCTCGGCCCACCAGCAGGCCTTCTCGAGCCTACAGAACGCCGATATCGAGTGGCCGACCATCAAAGATGAAGATGGGGAGGACCTCAAGGTCGTCCCCGGCCAGTACCTGCGATTGGTGACCAGCGATGACCGTCGTGTACGCCGCGAAGGGGCGCTGGCTCTGTTCGATACCTACACCAAATACGCCAACACCTTTGCCGCTACCTTGGGGGGCAGCATCCAGCGAGACACCTGGCTGGCCCGCACTCGCGGGTACGAAACGGCCTTGGACATGTCACTCGATTCCACCAAGGTACCCGAGGCCGTGGTGAATACCCTGGTCGGGGCGGTGCACGACAACATCGAGCAGATCCAGAGCTATGCCACGCTGCGCAAGGAACTGCTCAGTCTCGACGAGCAGCACATCTACGATTTCTACATGAATGTGATCCCCGGGGTGGAAAAGAAGTACACCTACGAGCAGGGCTGGGATCTGGCGATGGAGTTCTGGCGCGAGACCTTTGGCGAGGAGTACGCGGCCGTAGCCGAGCGGGCGCGCAAAGAGCGGTGGGTGGATGTCTACTCCAACCAGGGTAAACGTCCGGGGGCCTATTCCTGGGGGACCTACAACTCCCACCCCTATCTCTTCCTCAACTGGGACGGGAGCTTGGAGGCGGTCTCGACTCTGGTCCACGAGATGGGCCACTCGATCCATACCTACATAGCCAATCAGAATCAGCCGTACCACGATTCCGACTACAGCCTGTTTGTGGCCGAGGTGGGCTCGGTGGCGAGCGAGTCCCTCTTTCTCGAGTGGCTGTTCGAGCGCAGCACCGACCCCGATGAGCGCAAGCTCCTGGTCAACCAGGCCATGAACGACGTCACCAGCACATTTGTGCGGCAGATCTTCTTCCACGAGTGGGAGGCCAAGGCCCACGCCATGGCCGAAGCCGGCGAGCCTCTGACCAAAGAGACCCTGGGCGAGGCCTACGGCAATCTGTGGAAGGAGTACTACGGCGCCGACCTCACCGTCGACGATGCCTACAAGGCCGGCTGGGCGCGGGTGAGCCACTTCTACCGGACCTTCTACGTCTGGGTCTACGCCACCAGCTATGCCGCCGGCGAGGCCATCGCCCAACGCTTCCGCGACGGCGACGAAACCGCCGTCCAGGACTATCTGGCGATGCTCAAGCTGGGGGGGAGCGTCTATCCCATTGATGCCCTCGCCCGGGCCGGTGTCGACATGTCGGATCCCACGGTGATCCGCGCGGTGATGGATCGGTACGGAGAGCTCCAGGGGCAGTTGCGGGAATTGATGGCAGGGGAGTAAGGGCGTAGGGGCTCCCCCGCCCACCCGGTTGGGCGCGGCCGCCGGTCGCCCAGCAACGTAGGGGCGGGGCTTGTCTCCGCCCGGGAGGGTACAAGGCCCTCCCCTACATCGCTGCGACATACGCCTCGATCCCACAAGATCTGGAAACCGCAGGCCTTCGGTTCCTGTTCTTCCCCTAAGCCCCTAAGCCCCTACGCCCTATAATTCCCCCTGTGACCGTTTCCACCACATCCGGGCCTCGCATTCTCACCCGGCCGGAACACCCCATATCGCGTCAGGACATCGAGAGCAACGCTCTCAAGGTGCTCTACCGCCTGCACAACGCGAAATTCAAGGGCTATCTCGTGGGTGGCGCGGTGCGCGACCTGATGCTCGAGCGGCGGCCAAAGGACTTCGACGTCTCGACCGACGCCAGACCCCAACAGATCAGACGCCTGTTCCGCAACTCGCGGATCATCGGCCGGCGCTTCCGGCTCGCCCATGTCTACTTTCGGGAAGGGATTGTCGAGGTCTCCACCTTCCGTCGCAATCCCGATCCCGAAGCCCAGAACGGAGCGCCGGGGGACCACCTGATCACCGACGACAACGTCTTTGGCACGCCGAGGGAGGATGCCTTCCGGCGGGATTTCACGATAAACGCGCTTTTCTACAACATCGGCGACTACTCGGTCATTGACTATGTGGGGGGAATCGAGGATCTGGAGAAGCGCCTCATTCGCGCCATCGGCGACCCGGAGATCCGTTTCAAGGAGGACCCGGTGCGCATGTTGCGGGCCTGTGAGATCGCCGGCCGGCTGGATTTCGACATCGAGGAGAAGACGGCCGCGGCCGCGAGCACTTGCCGCCGGGAGATCGAGCGGGCCTCGCCGGCCCGGATGGCCGAGGAGATCAGTCAACTGCTGCGTAGCGGGAGCGCCACGCCGGCGCTCCGTCACGCGCAAGATCTTGGCCTGCTTGGTGCTTTTCTACCGGAGGCAAGACCTCTGCTGGCCGATGCCGGCTCGGAGCCGACCGATTTTGCCGCGGTACTTCCGGCCATCGACCGTCTGGCAGTCGGCAACCCGCCGCCCTCCGATGCGGCCCTGTTGGCCGCGCTGCTTCTCCCCGGCGTGTTCCTGCGACGCCGGCAAATGGAGCAGGACCGGGGCCGACCCATAGGGCGAGAGGCATTGCGCAAGCTGGTCGGCAAGGTCGTGGATCCGTTTCTGCTGCGCTTCCGTATTTCCAAAGCCAAGTCGGATCAGGCCCATCAGGCCATCGGGGCCTTCCATCGTCTAGGGGAGAACTGGCGAACGGCGGGCGATCGGGTGCGGTTTGCCGGCCACCCTGGGTTCGACGATGCCTTGACGCTGTTGGAGATTCTGGTCGAAGCGACGGGTGAGGGTGGGGAGGATCTGGCGCTGTGGCGGAAGGTCCGCGAGCACCGGCCCAAGCGGCGAGAGCGCGCGGTACGCCGTCGTCGACCTCGCCGTCGTCGTCGCCGCTGAGCCCATCGATGCTTATGGCCGCAGGTTAGAATACGATCCACTCGCTCGAATCCTTGTTTTCGGAAACCAGATGGCTTTGCTGAGCTTCTATCGGACCGCTGTCGGCAAGAAGACCGTGATGGCGGTCTCCGGCATCCTGCTCTTTGGCTTTGTCCTGGGGCACATGCTGGGCAATCTCAAACTTTATCTGGGTGCGGAAGAGCTCAATCACTATGCCGAGTGGCTACGCGAGGTGGGGAGTCCGCTTCTTCCCCATGGCGGCTTGTTGTGGATCGCACGCCTGGTGCTGCTGGCGGCGGTGGCGGTGCACATCACCGCCGCCACCCAGTTGACGCTGCTCAGCTGGCAAGCGCGACCCGAGAGCTACAAAGAGCGGCAGACGATCGAGGCGACCTATGCCGCGCGCACGATGCGGTGGGGTGGCGTTCTCATCGCCCTCTTTGTGCTCTATCACCTGGCTCATCTCACCTGGGGTGTGAGTTGGGCGCACAGCGACTTCGTACCTGGGGACGTCTACCACAACGTCGTGGCTGGATTCAGCCTGTGGTGGGTGAGCGGTTTCTACATCGTGGCCCAGGTCGCACTCGGCTTCCACCTCTACCACGGTCTCTGGAGTCTGTTTCAGACCCTGGGCTGGTATGTGGACGAGAATCCGCACGACTGGCGGCGGCGGTTCGCCCTGGTCTTCGCCCTGGTCATCGTTCTTGGAAACATCTCCTTTCCCCTGGCCGTCCTGGCCGGTCTGGTGAGGTAGGAGGCGCCGATGAAGCTCGACGCGAAAGTTCCAACCGGACCCATCCAGGAGAAATGGGACAAAAGCCGTTTCGAGCTCAAGCTCGTCAACCCCGCCAACAAGCGGCGGTTCGACATCATCGTCGTCGGTTCGGGGCTGGCAGGTGGCTCGGCGGCGGCCTCGCTCGGGGAGCTCGGGTATCGCGTCAAGTGTTTCTGTTATCAGGACAGCGCCCGGCGGGCTCACTCGATCGCCGCCCAGGGTGGTATCAACGCCGCCAAGAACTATCAGAACGACGGTGACAGCATCTGGCGTCTCTTCTACGACACGGTCAAGGGGGGCGATTTTCGCTCGCGCGAGGCCAACGTCCACCGTCTGGCGCAGGTGAGCGTCAACATCATCGACCAGTGTGTCGCACAGGGCGTTCCCTTTGCCCGGGAGTATGGTGGGCTGCTCGAGAACCGCTCCTTTGGTGGTGCCCAGGTATCGCGCACCTTCTACGCGCGGGGTCAGACCGGCCAGCAGCTCCTGCTCGGCACCTACCAGGCCCTGTCACGCCAGATAGCCGCAGGACAGGTGGAGATGTTCCCGCGCACCGAGATGCTCGACCTGGTGGCCATCGACGGCCGCACCCGGGGAATCGTCACCCGCGACATGGTGTCGGGCGAGATCCGCTCCTGGGCGGCGGATGCGGTGGTGCTGGCCACCGGTGGCTACAGCAACGTCTTCTTTCTGTCGACCAACGCCAAGGGATGCAACGCCACCGCCATCTGGAGAGCGCATCGCCGCGGGGCTCTCTTTGCCAACCCCTGCTTTACCCAGATCCATCCCACCTGTATCCCCCAGCACGGCGACTACCAGTCGAAGCTCACCCTGATGAGCGAGTCGCTGCGCAACGACGGACGCATCTGGGTGCCGGAGAGAGCCGGGGACGATCGCTCGGCAAACCAGATCCCCGAAGCGGAGCGCGACTACTATCTGGAGCGCCGTTATCCGGCCTTTGGCAATCTGGTGCCGCGAGATATCGCTTCGCGCGCCGCCAAAATCGTTTGCGACGAGGGCCATGGCATCGGCCATGGCGGCCGG
>CALILB010000385.1 GCA_938016625.1 uncultured bacterium
AGGAGACCCCGGTGACAAAGCCCTGGAAGTGAGGGAAACGGACATCGATATCCGTGCGGACGGGAATCCGCTGAGAGGCCGAAGCCCGTGTTTTTCTGCCGTTCAATTCCGCTGACATCGGCAAGCGCGCTCGATTGGGCCGCCTGGTTCCAATGGGCCATTATAGTAGACGGCCTTTTGTTGTCTGTTGCCGTCTTCACCTTGACGGCGATATGGCTAGCCGTAGCTTTCGCGGTGGATCCGGTCTTTGGCAACACCGAGCGAGTCGAGTGCTTCCAGAACCGTTTCCATAAAGCGGGGTTTGGGTTTCTGTCCGGTCTCTTTGGCCGCGAGTCGATCCCATTTGCTGACCGCCGGACCGCAGGCAAAGACCTCGACCGCCGACGGATCGGTAACGTGTTTGCGGACGAGATCGAAATCGACCCGACCGGAGTGGTAGTTCTTCCCGTAGCCGGTGGCCTCCGAGTCGCGGCTGAGGGCGTAGACGACCTCCAGCCGATCCGGATGCCTGTGAGTCAGCTCGTCGAGCTCTCGCCGGAAGATGACATCGGGTCGTGTCTTGTTGCCGTAGACCATGGTGTGACGGAGCTTTGGCTCCGTAGACAGAGCGTGTTTGAGGATGCTCATGTTGGGTACGACCCCCGAGCCGGCACAAATGTGCACCAGATGATCGGTCCGGTCCCCGATGTCGTCGGGTAGGACGTAGGGGCCTCCAAAGCCGGTTACCACCATGCGGGCTCCCGGCTGAATGCGCCATACCATGAGGGGTGAGAGGAGAGGGGGGTAGAGAGTCACCTGCGGGATGTACCTCTCCTCCTTGACCGTGATCGCCAGGTACTGTTCATGTGGTGCCGAGGAGAGAGAGTAGGCGCGGGCGGGTTCTTTCTTGCCCTTCGTCTCTTCGAAGTAGTCGATAAATCGCTCCAGGGCCGGAAACTGGTGTGGATCGATGGTCAGGAAGTGACCGGGCTTGTAATCGAGCCGATCGTTGCCGGTAAATAGCACGAGCGTAGCGGTATCCGGTGTCTCCCGAGTCACCTCTGCAACCATGACCTCGAGCTGCTTGATTTTCGGCCGCGGGGCGGTCTCCGGATCGGGAGGGCTCTGCAAGCTACTCATCGGTCTTCGGCCTGCTGGTGGGCGCTGGAGAATATATGTATTTGGGACTTGTGAAAACTTTCACAAGCTGTTACTATCGCCACAAGAAAGCTCGAAAGAGCACGGGCAGGGAGGTTCCCCTTTCGGAAGAAATTCCTTTCAACTTTAGCTGAGACCCAAGTCGTCTCAAGCTCGAAACCAAGCCCACCCCAATCCCCGGCAGCTGACCGGGGTAAAATCAATCGATAGTTCATACCAATAATCGGAACCTCCCCTCTTTGCCCACCCTGGAAATCTGGGGACACAATACGCATTTTCCTGGAGAGTCGCACTATCGGTGCAATTCTTAGCTTGGAAATGCGTATTGTGTCCCCAGATTTCCAGGAACGGTTCTAGTTCCCCTTACGGTACACCTTCTCGCCGGCCTCGACCCGGATGGGTAGGCGGTTTTGCCGCGGGGGAAGCGGACAGGTGGCAAAGGCCGTAAAGACACACGGTGGATTGTAGGATTTGTTGAAGTCGAGGCTGACCGATCCGCTCTCGTCCGGGGCCTGGGAATAGAGGTAGCGCCCACCACCATAGGTTTCCGTCCCGGTCGTCTGATCGGCAAAGATGACAAACAACTCCTCGTCGCCGGGTTCCGCCAACACATCGAGTCTCAACTCCCGTCCGCCGATCTCGAAGACGACGGCTCCCCACGACACCTTTTGGCTGATGGTACCGAGCTCGGTGGGAATGGGGATCTCCTTTGGCGGCTCGTAGGCCTCGAATCGCGCGGCAACCTTCCACTCGGCGGACACCGGATAGTGATCGATACCCCGGAAATCGGCTCGCGACGGGTGGTTGGGGTCCTTTACGCGTACCCCAAACTTCTTGTTCCTCTCGATCACGTGGAAGCTGATGCCGCCAATCTCGAGAGTGGTCGGCTCCCCTTGGGTGTCCGCCACCAGCGGTAGTGTGGTGACCGGCTTCCCCTGGTGGAGGATCTTCGTCGAGGGATCTGCTGCGAGTCGAAGCTTTTGTCCCGACAAAAAGATAGCGGCGGCAGAGGGGGGTGATGCGTCCGCCGGCAAGATTACCGTGTTGGAGGAGGCGGAGCCGACGGTGTTCTTGCCTTCGTCCAGCCAATAGAGACCGATCAGGGTCAGCCAACCGTCTTCGGCAGTGAGCTGATCCACTCTATCCCTCCTCCAGGCTTCGATCTCCCGGGAGTAAGACCCCTGCTCGATCTCCTGCGCGGCCAGGGGGGCTGCAGCGGCCACGACCAGGGCGACGATCAGCAGCCTCAGGAGCGGATGACGACGGCAGCGCGACTCGGGATCGGGTCGAATATCTGGATCTGGCATTCGCCAAAGATAGCACCGGAGCGGGGACGGTTGAAAAGGTTCGCCCGGGGGAGATTGACAGCCGCTGTCTCAACCCGGATCATTAATCCCCAGGAAGATGGATCCACGGGGAAAGATCGCTTTGGTCACCGGCGCCGCCCGCCGACTGGGCCGCTCGATCGCCACGACTCTGGGTCGGGCCGGCAGCCACGTCGTCGTCCACTACTCGAGCTCTCGGCGGGAGGCGGAGAAGACGGCTGCCGAAATACGTGAGCTCGGCGTCGAGGTGTCTCTCGAACGCGCCGACCTCGGTCGGCCGGCGGAGGTAGAGACCCTGTTCGCCGCGATCGCCGACCGCTTTGGACGTCTGGACATCCTGGTCAACAGTGCCGCCAGCTTTGAGCGCAGATCGTTTGCCCAGATCACGGTCGCCGAGTGGGATTCCGTTCTCGCTGTCAACCTGCGAGCTCCATTTATGTGCACCCAGCGCGCGGCCGCACTGATGGCTGCCTCCAAACGGTCTGCCGGGGAGCCCGGCCTGGTGGTAAACATGGTCGACTTGAGCGCGGTCCAGACCTGGCCGGGGTATGCACACCACGGGGTGTCAAAGGCCGGGCTGCTCCATCTGACGAGCGTTGCCGCGCGGGAGCTGGCCCCTGATGTAAGAGTCAACGCCATCATCCCGGGTCCCATTCTGCCGCCACCCGGTATCGACGTCGGGAGCGACGAGTGGCGACGACATGGGAAAAGGGTGCCCCTCGGGCGAACCGGCAGCCCGGAGCAGATCGGGGAGACAGTCCTCTTTCTGACACGGAACGATTATGTGACCGGAGAGACCATATTCGTCGATGGTGGCGAGCATCTCGTCGGTACGGCGCTCCGCGCAAGTGGCGAATCCAGGGAGAAACCGTGACCATGGCCGCACTGGACAGAATCTTGATCAAGGACCTTCATCTGCGTGGGATTGTGGGGCTCAACGAGTGGGAGCGCAAGAAGAAGCAGGACATTCTGATCAACCTGGAGGTGCTGACCGATACACGCGCCGCCGGTAGATCCGATGCGGTGGAGGATTCCATCAACTATCGGACCCTGACCAAGGACGTCATAGCCTACGTCGAATCATCGAGCCATTTTCTGGTGGAAGCTCTGGCGGCTGCTATTGCCCGGATCGTGGTGGTCGACCATGGGGCGGAAGGGGCCGTGGTCCGGGTCGAGAAGCTGGGGGCGCTTCGTTTCTCCTCCGCGGTGGGGGTGGAGATCGAGCGCCGCCGCACCGATTTTGCCTAGCTCTGATCGATCAGGCCCCGTCCTCATCGCCCTGGGCTCGAACATCGAGCCGGTGAAGAACTTGCCACGGGCGATCTCGTTGTTGAATCGAGAGACCCCGGTGGAGGCTGTCTCACCCGTTTACGCAGCCGAGCCGGTAGGGAGCCCCGAGGCTCCCATGTTTCTGAACGCGGCGACGCGAATAAGAACCTCCCTTTCGCCTCGGGACTTGAAGTTTGGGGTGCTCCGCCCGCTGGAGGAGGAGCTGGGGAGGAAACGCTCCGCCGACCGCTATGCGCCGCGCCCGATCGACCTGGATATCGCGATCTTTGGCTCTCTGGTCGTTGACGATCCGGACCGTGGTCTGGTGATCCCGGACCCCGAGATCGCCACCTGTGCGCATCTGGCGCTACCCCTCGCCGACCTCGAGCCCCTTTTTCGACACCCGGTCTCCGGTGAGACGCTTGCCCAGCTAGCGGCCGCTTTTGCCGGCAGCGATTCGATCCGGATCTTCGACGAGCTCCGTCTGCAGCCCGGGTAAACGGGCTGGCAGACGGTCACCTGTGGTGGAAGTCAGAGCTCCCGTCAGGGAGTGGTTTCGGGGATGCTCTCGACGTAGGTCGACTCGATCTCGTCCAGGTAGACCTGCCATCTGCTCAGATTGAGCCCGACAAGCAGCACCATCAGCAGCACCATGGCCAAAGCCGTCATCAGTCTCGGCTTATAGTGGGGCTGGCCGGTGAGGGCGAACCGGATGTGGGTGACGAGATCCCAGGCGGCGAGGATACCGATCATCACGGCGATGATCAGAAAAGTCCAGTTGACCGTTGGCAGATCCTGGATATTCTGGGGGTTCTGGGCCGAGCCCAGCCAGATCAGGTTGCCCACGGCGTAGATCACCGTCAGCGCCATCAAGGTCCCATAGGTCATCAGACGGGAGACGTTCTGGGTCCGACCCTCGCGGCGGGCCTGGGAGAGACCGAGATACTGGGCGGCGGCGAGCAGGAATATGGCGGCCGCCAGGCCCACTTCCAAAAGGACAAGCGTCTTTATCATGGCAATGGAGTATATCCCTTAGGGTTGGTTTGTAGCTGTGGCAAAGGCCACGGCCGGCAGAACGGTCTGAGGAGTGTCTTTATTACTGTTCTTTCCAGTTTTGAGGCCAGCGGACAAACATCCCGTCCGCCCACACGATGTCGCTCTTATAGTTGGTGGAGACAAAGGGAGCCATGGTGTAGGCGGAGCCGTCCCAGAACCCATCTTTACCGGGGCTGCGGATCGCCAGAGCGTTCTCTTCGTTGAAGTCAAGAATCTTCAAGTAGTAGTCCAGGTCACTGCCCCAACCATCACTTTGGGGGATGGTTGCCAGGTAGACCGGAACCATGATCGCGTCGAGCTGTTCGTGGGACACACTCTCGAAGTTGTCCATATCCACTACATCTGTACCGGCGGCGCCGGCCGCCGCGGCACCGGCCTGATCGGTCATCCAGTTCATCATGGCCTTGCCGATCGAGTTGACGTTGGCCATCGTCTTCCGCTGTTTGGCCTTCTCCAGGGAATCCAGATAGAAGGGCAGCAGGACGATGAAGATGAGCCCGACGATGGTGACGATGACGATCAGCTCGACGGCTGTAAAACCCTTTTTCTGTGATCTGCGCATTTCAACCCCCCTAACGGGTGTGGATATCCGACTCCGGCGACGAGCGCCTGAATTTTGCCGGTGTCATAAAGTGCAAACCCGATGCCAGTTGAAATCTCCCAGAAACCGATATTTTCGGGGAGCTGACCGAAAGCGCGTGACAATCGATGTCAGACTCATTCCGGCGAAATGACACCTCCCGCTCACTTTAGGGGGGAAACAGGGCCTAGTCAGTGGCATTCCTCACTATTATGGGGTCTCGGTTCCCGGTTTGTACTACGATGCGGGCCGATGAGCCCATCCGTCGGGATGCGGGGACTGTCTTGGACGGGATTGGTCGAGAAATGAGCTCTCTGGCAAACAAAGTGAGAAATTTGTGGTGGATTCTCCTGTGGGGAATCTTCGCACCAGCCATTTTTGGTCAAGGGATCTCCCACCTGGAGTTCCTGGGTGAGGCCCGTCTGCAGCCGATGCAGCTGTTCAGAGGTACCGTCGTGGGTGGCCTGTCGGGAATTGCCTACGACAGGGAGCGGCTCCAGTTCTATGCCATATCGGACGATCAGGGTGTGCTGAGCCCTCCGCGACTCTTTACGCTCGAGATCGACCTCGAGGGTGGCGTGCTGAACCCGGACGGCGTGATCCTCACCCAGGTAACCGAGTTGCTCACCAGAGGCGGCATGCCGATGGCCACCTACCAGGTGGACGGCGAGGGCATCGTCCTCACCGACGACGGGTCTCTCCTGGTCTCGTCCGAGGGCAATGTCGACCGGGGGGTGGATCCGTTTGTCCACGAGTACGCCCGGGACGGGACCCTCAAACGAAAGATTGCCCTGCCCAGGAAGATACTGCCCGACGACACCGGAAGAAGGGGGATAAGGAACAATCTGGGACTCGAAAGCCTGACTCTGGCACCAGGAGGCCGGGTTCTGTTTACAGCGGTCGAGAACGCGGTCGTGCAAGATGGGCCGGAGGCGGATCTCGAACAGAAGAGCCCGGCCCGCATCCTGAAAATCGATCTCGAGCGGGGCCGGGTGGTGGCCGAGTACCTCTACTGGGTGGAGCCGATACCTACGGACTCGACGCGCGAGAACGGGTTCAAGAACAACGGTCTGGTGGAGCTGCTGGCGCTCGATGAGGAGACCCTGCTTGCCCTGGAGAGATCCTTTGCGGCGGGTGTCGGCAACTCGATCCGCCTGTACCGGATAGATCTGAGTGCAGCCGCCGATATCCGAGGCATCAAACGGCTCGATGGCGTGGATCTCGAGACCATCACGCCGGTGGAGAAGGTGCTGTTGCTCGACCTCGACGAGCTGGCGACCAGACTCGACAACGTCGAAGGGATGGCCTTTGGACCGGTGCTTACGGACGGCAGGCGCACTCTGCTGCTGATCAGCGATGACAATTTCAACCGTGCCGGCCAGGTGACCCAGGTTCTGGCCTTTGCGGTCGGTGACGAGCGGGCGAGCATTCAGCAGATCCAAGGGCGTGGGCACTCATCACCGATGGTGGATGACTGGTTGTGGGATGTCGAAGGGGTGGTCACGGCGGTGGCTGGAGCCGGCGACGAACGGAGCTTCTGGCTCCAGTCGACAGCCCCGGATGGTGATCCGGACACCTCGGATGGCCTTTTTGTCGCCGTTGTCAGTGGCGCGCCCGATATCGCGGTCGGTGACACCGTGGCGGTCGATGGCCGGGTGGAGGAGTGGGGTGTTGGAGGCGGTCTCACGGTCACCCGGCTGTTGGCAAAGGGAGTCCGGGTTCTCTCCCAGGGTGACCCTCTGCCTCGGCCGGTTCGTCTCGGTCTCGGGGGACGGCTGCCGCCCGGAGAAGTGATCGAGGACGACGGGCTGCAATTTTTCGAGCCGGAGTTCGACGGTCTCGACTTCTACGAGAGCCTCGAGGGGATGCTGGTGGAGATTGCCGAGCCGGTGGTCGTCGGACCAACATCGTCCTATGGCGAGATCGTGGTGGTCGGTGATGCGGGTGGTTCGGCATCTCCGCGCAGCACCGGTGGAGGTCTGGTCATCCGTCCCGGAGACGCCAATCCGGAACGTCTGGTGGTGAGCTCGCGTCTGTTGACCAAAGCCCCGGCTGTCGACACCGGCAGTCGATTCAGCGCCCCAATCGGCGGCGTGCTGGACTACGGCTTTGGTCAATACCTGGTGCTGGCCACCCAGCCGCTGCCGCCTGCTGAATCGACGGCGCCGGCCAGGGAGACGAGCGGGCTCCGCGGCGACGGCTCTCGTCTGACTCTGGCGACATACAACCTGGCCAATCTGGACGCGGGTGACGCCGAGGAGAGATTCACGCGGCTGGCAGAAACGATCGTGGACAACCTGGCCAGCCCCGACATACTGGCCCTCCAGGAGATCCAGGACAACAGCGGCCCGGCCGATGACGGTGTGGTGGCGGCCGATCAGACCCTTGCTCGGCTGATCGACGCCATCGCGGCCGCCGGTGGACCTCGCTATGAGTACTCCCAGGTCGATCCGGTGGATGGAGAGGATGGCGGGCAGCCGGGTGGCAACATCCGGGTCGGCTTCCTCTACCATCCCGCGCGGGTCGGGCTGGTCGAGCGGGGGACCGGAGATCCCCGGAGTGCAACCCATGTCGAGACCGGCGCGGACGGTCCCCGGCTGAGCGCCAGCCCCGGCAGGATTGCCCCCGAGGACCCGGCCTTTGCCGGCGATCCCGAGATGGGGCTGGAAGGCGCGCGCAAATCCCTGGCGGCGGAGTTCGTGTTTCAAGGTAACCGCCTGCTGGTCATCAACAACCACTGGAAATCGAAAAGGGGTGACGACCCGCTGATGGGCGCCAGCCAACCCCCGTTGGCGAGGACCGAAAGCCAGCGCTCTCGGCAGGCGACGGTCATCAGGGAGTTTGCCGACGAGTGGCTGGCTCACGATCCCGCTGCCTACGTGGTGGTCCTGGGGGATCTCAACGAGCTGGTCGAGCGGTCTCCGATGCTGGTGCTGACGGCTACCGGTCTGGTCGATCTGGTGGCGGAGGTGCCGCCGGACGATCGCTACACTTTCATCTACCGTGGGAACTCACAGGTGCTGGACCACATCGTGGTGAGCGCCGGTCTGCGCCAGATGACCTCGCCACGGCTGGATATCGTGCATCTCAACGCCGACTACGCCGATGGGGACCGTGCCAGCGATCACGATCCGGTATTGGTCGAGCTCGATTTCAGCCGGGATACAGGAGAGCGATAAGGGGCTGCTAGTCCTCGACGAGATCTCGGGCAAAACGGACAAAGGCCCAGACGTCGTCGAAATTGGATACCACTCCCACCGACACACGGACGGCACCGGTGCTCTTGCCGTCGATACAGTGACGAAAGTCCTCGTAGGTCATCTCGCCCTCGGCGCTGGTAAAGCACGAGACCAGCTCGCTCTTGGACAGCCCCAGGGCCATCTCTCCCGCACCGGGGTTGCAGAAACAACCTGTACGCAGCGAGATCTGCCGCCGATTCGCTTTCTCTTCGACGAGCTCGTGGTCGATCACCTGTCCCGAACGGTCGAAGAAGTTGAAGGTCACGGTGCCCCCCCGGCCTCGGGTCTCGGCTGGTCCATAGAGGTGGACCAGGGGGCGTCCATTGCCGTGGTGCAGGGCCAGCAGGCTGTCGATCAGCCAGCCGGTGAGGCACTTGACCCGCGAGTTGATGATCTCGAGACCGATCGAGTCGAGAAAATCGAGACCGTGATCGACAGCGGGAATATTGGCGTAGTCCAGGGTCCCGTCCTCGAAGGCCTCCTCGCCGGCCGCCAGATAGTGGCGATCGGCCTGAACCGAGGCGACGGTGATCGTGCCTCCCGCAAACCAGGGGCGGTGCAGCTTTGCCAAAGCCGGCCAGCGGGCGATCATGGCGCCCACTCCGGTGGGGTAGCCGAACATTTTGTAGAACGAGAGCGCCACATAGTCGGGACGACAGCGGGAGAGGTCGAGCCGGTTGGTGGGGACAAAAGCCGCCGCATCCAGCAGCACGTTCCAACCCTTGGCCTGCGCCCGGTCGATCCACTCCAGGGGGTGCTGCACACCCGAGAAGTTCGACTGAGCCGGATAGGCGAACAGGTTGTTGCCATCGGGTCGACCCCGGTCCAGCTGTGCGTCGAGGACCGATTCGTCGACCCGCATGTCCGGTGGAGAGACCGGGATATAGGTCGTCTCGGCACCATGTACCCGGTCGAACTCCCGGATCCCATTGACCGAGTTGTGGTTGTCGAAAGTCAGGAGAAACTGGTCTCCCGGCTCGAACGGGTAGGACTCGCCAATCAACTTGAGCGCATGGCTGGCATTGGCAGTAAAGATGACGCCGTACTCGTCGGGTGAGGCGTTGAAGAAGGCGAGGACGCGCCGCCGGCAGCGGGCTACGAGATCGGTGGTACCGAGCGATGTCGGGTTTGTCGAGTGGGGATTGCCAAAGACGCTCGTCCGCAGCAGCTCCATGTGCCGGAGAATCTGCGAGTCGGCATAAAGCCCGCCGCCGGTGTAGTCCAGATAGACGTGTCCCTGATCGTCCAGACGGGCGAAATCACGGGCCCGAAGCGCGTCCAGAGCCCTGGTCTCCTCGAAGTGGGGATAGGACGCCAGAAAGGCGGCCAAAGCCTCTTTCTTGTCGAGATCGCGTGCGGATGCCAGGTCGGTCATGGTTGAGAACCCCCGGCTTCCCAGCCGGCTGCAGATGACGAGCCTACCCGATGCGGTCGGGTTCGTTCAACGGCTGACCGGCGGCAGGCCAAGCACTGATTGGCCGATTTTTCGAGGGTGTGCCCGTGGGCACCGAGGACGTATAATCCGTCTCGACGCCCGGTCGCCTTCCGGGCTCGAGGCCGCGGGTCGCCCCCGCCGATGGCATGACGACAGCCCCCCCCACCCAAAGCAAACTCGAAAGCAAGGCAGAGCCCTCTCCACCCGATCGACCGAGCGCCGGCTCCAAAGAGACCGGAGGTATCGATCTCGCCCGTGTACCGCGAGAGCTGGGCCGGCTGGTGGGAAACGATGAGACCGGGCCGACGCTGATCTGTCTGGCCGGGCTCCACGGCAACGAGCCGGCCGGCCTGAGTGCCTTTGTGCGCGTGCAGGAGCGATTGACGAGCGAGCCCGAGGGACTGCAAGGACACCTTGTCGGACTGACCGGGAATCGAGGGGCATTGGCCAAGAACCGCCGGTATCTTGTCCACGATCTCAATCGCATCTGGAATCGTGATCGAGTCGCGGCGCTGCGCTCGACACCGGTGCCGGTCGAAGCCGAGGATCAGGAGCTGCGCGAGCTCGACTATGCGCTGCAGAGCGTCCTCGACGAAGCTCGGGGGCGGGTGTATCTGCTCGATCTGCACACCACATCCGGTCCGGGGGGTGCTTTTGCCATCCTCGATGACACGCTGCCAAATCGCGAGATCGCCATGGATTTCCCGGTTCCTCTGGTCCTCGGACTGGAAGAGGAGTTGGGAGGGACTCTAGCCGCCTATTGCACCGCGCTGGGCATCACGGTGGTCGGCTTCGAGGCGGGGATGCACGACGATCCGCTGGCGGTGGAGCAGGCGGAAGCGGCCATCTGGATCGCCTTGGATTCATGCGGCGCCCTGCAGCCTGGATCGCGGCTCGAGGTCGAACAAGCCCACGAGGTACTGGCAGCCAGAAACGGAGTGAGCTCCAGGATCGTCGAAGTCCGCTTCCGGCATCACATCGATAGACAGGACGGGTTCGAAATGCGACCCGACCTGTCCAGCTTTCGACCGGTGGAAGCGGGTGAGGTGCTGGCCTCGTCGAGCTCGGGGCCGATAACCGCACCCCACTCGGGTCTGCTGCTGATGCCCCTCTATCAAGATCAGGGTGAGGATGGATTCTTCATCGTAAGCGAGGTCCAACCGGTCTGGCTCTCGGTGTCGAAGGTGCTTCGGGGACTTGGAATGGAGAAGTTCCTCCATCTTCTTCCCGGTGTCCGTCGCCATCCCGAGTTACCCGGCAGCTTTATCGTCGATCGGCGTTATGCGCGTTGGCTGGCGCGTCAGATGTTCCATCTCCTCGGCTTCAGACGGGTCGGAAGGCAAGGACGGACGTTGGTGATGTCCCGGCGAAAGGACCAGGCCGCGCGATAGGAGAGATCATGGGCGGCATGGAAACAAGGTTTGGGCCTCTGACCACCCTCGAGCCTCGAGCGGTCGCTGAGCGGCTCGAAGCGGTCCGCGAGCGCACTCTGAGCCTGATTGCCGGTCTCGACTGGGAAACGCTGCGCCGCCAACACATCCCGATTCTGAGTCCGATGGTCTGGGATCTGGGGCATATCGGGTTCTTTGAAGAGGATTGGCTGGTAGGGCGCCTGGGCACCCTCGAGCCCATCGAATCGGATTTCAAACAGATGTTCGACGCTACCCTCAACCCGCGCCCGACACGAGAGAAGCTGCCGCTGCCGACAGGTCGCGAGCTGTTCGAATATCTGGGTCGCGTCCGGCGACGCACGCTCCGCATCATGGGCAGCCCGGAAGCCCAGGGGGAGCCGGAGCTGGTGGCCGATGGTTTTGTCTACGAAATGGTGGCCGAGCACGAAGAGCAACATCAGGAGACGATCCTGCAACTTCTCCAGACGTTGAGCGACCCGGCCTATGTGCCCGCTCAACGTCGGCAGCTTCCTCCCGGGTCCCCCTTGGAGCCGGAGATGATCGAGATCCCCGGAGGACCCTCCCTCATGGGCTGGTCGGGCCGAGGTTTTTCGTACGACAACGAAGAGGAACAGCACGAGGTGGCGGTGCCCACGTTCTTGATCGATAGGACACCGGTAACCTGTGGTGAGTATCTGACGTTTGTCGAAGAGGGCGGCTACGACCGACGCGACCTTTGGTCGGACGAAGGCTGGCAGTGGAAGCTCGAGACCGGAGCCGAGGCGCCGGGGAACTGGAGCAAACGGGACGGCAAGTGGGAAGTCAAGTTCATGGAACAGGTTGTTCCTCTGCCCAAAAGGAAGCCGGTTGTACATGTCTGTTTCTACGAGGCCGACGCCTATGCGCGCTACGCCGGCAAACGACTCCCCACCGAAGCGGAGTGGGAGAAAGCGGCGCTCTGGGACGAAGCCGCCGGGATCCAGCGGGCCTTCCCCTGGGGCGATGAGCCCCCTTCACAGGAGCGTGCCAACCTCGACCAGCTGGCGTTCGAGCCGGCCGACGTGGGCGCGTATCCCCTCGGTGTCAGTGCCTACGGACTCCACCAGATGACGGGAGACGTCTGGGAGTGGACATCTTCGTTTTTTGGGGCCTATCCGGGCTTCGAGGCCTTCCCTTACCGGGAGTATTCGGAGATCTTTTTTGGCAGCGATTATCGGGTGCTGCGTGGTGGGTCGTGGGCCACCCGGCCGGCAGTGGCCCGCGGCACGTTTCGCAACTGGGACTATCCGATCCGCCGGCAAATATTTGCCGGATTCCGCTGCGCCTCCGACGCCTGATGTCGTAGTCAGGGCCGATCCTGTGGTATCATGAGCCTCGTGAAGTTGTGGTACCCCCATCCGAACCCCCCCTCCGAATTCTCTCGGCTCAGAGTTCTCTCCGCGCAGTGATTTTGACTCGGCGTTGCCAGCTCAGAAGTGGCGATCGCGGACTGCATCGACTGTCTGGCTTTCTCGCCTGACGGATAAAACCGTGTGAACCCTCTGACCAGCTCGATTTGGCGGTTGCCGCGACCCGCGGCCCACTGAGAGCGTGCCCGTGGCAACTGGACGGAGCTGAACCGACTGATCTGAAGAAAGGAGAAGCGAGATCAAACACTACAAGCAGTACAAACAGGAAGAGAAGGTCCGCGTCAATCAAATGATTCGGAAGAGCCCGGTCCGGCTCATCGACGAGGACGGAACCCAATTGGGGATCGTGGCCCTCGATGAAGCGCGCACCAGGGCCAAGGAGAAAGGGCTCGATCTCGTCGAGGTCGGCGCGGGGGCCGATCCGCCTGTTGTCAGAATTCTCGATTGGGGGAAGCTCAAATACGAACGGGAAAAGAAGGCGCGCGAATCACGCAAGAAGACTCACGTCATCGATGTCAAAGAGGTCAAGTACCGTCCCAACATCGACGAGCACGACTACGACATCAAGACCCAGCGGGCGCGGCGCTTCTTGACCCAGGGCAAAAAGGTCAAGGTCACCATCTTCTTTCGCTACCGGCAGCTTCGCCGGCCGGAGCTCGGGGCCCAAATCCTGGACAAGGTGGTCGAGCAGACTGCCGATATCGCCGCCGTCGAATCTCGAACCAGTCTCGACGGTCGACGGATGGTGATGGTCCTGGCGCCGAC
>CALILB010000386.1 GCA_938016625.1 uncultured bacterium
GAACGGATCGTCTACTGAGATGAGAGCTCTCGTATTGCTCGGCCTTCTGGTGCTGCTGGTGGTGGGAGTGGCGGTTTCGCTGGTGCCCGGACCGATTACCCAGCCCATCGCCTTCAATCATCGCTTGCATGTGGAAGACCTCGGCTCCGAGTGCACCGACTGTCATCTCTACGCTGAAACCGGGGTTCGGGCAACCATTCCGAATGTCGAGGTCTGTGCCGATTGCCACGAGGAGGCGCAGACCGAGTCACCGGAAGAGGCGCTGCTGGTGGAGCACATCCAATCGAACAAGCCGATTCCCTGGCGCAAAATCTACTGGGTACCGGACCATGTCTTTTTCTCTCACCGCCGACACACCGCCATCGGCGGAATCGAGTGTGAAACCTGTCATGGCGCCATCGGAGACCGTGAGGAGCCGGTCACCCGCCAGGCGGTACGCCTGTCCATGAGCCGATGCATGAAGTGCCATGACCAGGCAGGGGCGTCGAACGACTGCCTGCTCTGCCACCGGTAAGGGGCGCGTGATGATTCTTCCGCGGAGAGAGTTCCTGAGAATGCTGGGTGTTGCCGCCGGGGCGGCGACCGTGGGCGGATGCGGCCGCGAGTGGGCGGTTCCCGATCGACTGGTGGATCTAGCGCTCCGGGGCCCGGGACTCGAGAGTCAGGCGCAGACCATCTGCGGACTCTGCGAGGGCGGCTGTGGTCTTACCGTCCGGCTGGTAGACGGTATGCCGGTAGGGCTCAAAGGCAACCCGCACCATCCGCTCAATCGGGGTGGTCTCTGCCCCGTGGGCCAGGCGGGTCTCGAGGTGCTCTACGCCCCGGACCGACTTCAGGGCCCTCTGCGCCGCAATCCAGCGGGAGAATACGACTCGACGAGCTGGGAGGATGCCCTCGAGGAGATCGCGAGCCGGATCGTGGACCTGGTCACGGCCGGCGAGGGCCGTCGCGTGGCGCTGCTGAGCGGCGAGTCGGGTCAGCTCTTCCACGAGCTCGCCACGCGCTTTGTCAATGCCCTCGGATCACCGAACATCGGGCATGTCCGCGACGCCGGTGTCCTGCCATTCGCACTGACCCAGGGTCTTGATGAAATCCCGGGCTTCGATCTCGAACAAGCGGACATGGTGCTCTCTTTTGGGCTCGACCTCTACGAGGACGGTCCGGCGCCTCTGCACGCCATCTCCGCCATGATCGGGTCCCGACCGCTCGAGGAGCGAGGAGCGCTTCTTCATGTCGGTAGCCGGCTGTCGCCGAGTGCCACCAAGGCCGAGATCTTTGTCCCCATCCGACCCGGGAGTCATGGGGCCTTTGCCCTTGGCGTCGCCCAGGTCCTGGTGCGCGAAGGGAACTACGATCGCCGCTTTGTGGCCGAGCACACCTTTGGGTTCGACGACTGGACCGATGACACCGGGAGGCAGCGTCTGGGCTTCCGGCGACTTCTGCACGAGCGTTACTACCCTGACCGCGCCGCTCGGCTCTGCGGGTGCGACCCGGAGCGCATCGTGGCCGTTGCCCGTCGCTTTGCTCAAGCTTCGGCACCGCTTGCACTCGCCGGTGGCGAGGCGGTCCAGGGATCCAACGCGACGTCGACGGCAGTGGCCGTCCACGCCCTGAATGCCCTATCGGGGTCTTTTGATCGACCGGGAGGGGTCGTGATTCCACCCTCGATTCCGCTGTCACCGCTCGAGCAGTCGCAGCGGGAAGAGGGCCCGTCGGTGTTCGCTCCGGACGGCGCCTCGCCGGTCCTTGGGGTCGATCCGGTGGCAGCCCTCGCCGAGCGTGTATTGGACGGTTCGACGCCTATCGAGATCCTGTTTGTCGTCGGCGCCAACCCGGTCTTCTCGAGCCCGATCGGTGAGCGCTTGCGCGAAGCGATGAAGCGTATTCCAATGGTTGTCGTTCTCGGTACTTTCCGCGACGAGACGGCCGCCAGCGCCGATTTCATCCTTCCCACGCACGTATTCCTCGAGAGCTGGCAGGGCTCGACGACACCACCCACTGTCGCCTTTAGCACCCTGGGTCTCAGTCGACCGGTGGTGGAGCCGCTGTTCGACACTCTCCATCCTGGAGACATTCTCCTCGAGCTGAGCCGTCGGGTGGGTCCACCGGCCGAGGCGGCCTTGCCCTGGCCGGGCTATGCCGACTATCTCAGACAGCGGCTGGAGGGATTGGTGATCTCGGGTCAAGGCTCGGTGATCACGGGAACCTTCGAGGATTCATGGATCCACTTTCTCGAAGCCCGCGGTTGGCGCTTTCTGGAGAAAGAAGGGTTGGAGGCCTTCTGGCAGGACCTGCTGCGGGAGTCGGGTTGGTGGAACCCGGTCCGACCTCGAGGCGACTGGGCACGTCTGTTTAGAACATCTTCGGGGCGCTATGAGTTCTTCTCCCAGACGCTCGAGCAGAGGCTGCGGGAGACCGGTCTCGCCGAGGGCGGGACATCTCTGGACGAGCAGCAAGTGCTGGCGCGAGGCATCGCTGCCTTCGGCTTCGGTGTGGAAGGAGACGAGGCCTGCCTGCCGCACTTCGAGGCGCCGGAGGAGGCGGGTGAAGAAGAGCTGGCGCTCGTTCCGTTCCGACCGATTACTGCTCGGGGGCAGCTGGGGGTTACCTCACCCATGGTCCTGGAGATGTTCGGCTATCCGGTCTTCTCGGGCTGGCAGACCTGGGCCGAGCTTGCCCCCGAGACCGCCCACGAGCTCGATCTGGAATGGGGCGACCTGGTAGAGGTGGAGTCCGAGCGCGGGGTCCTGGAAGCCGTCGTTCGCGTGCAGCCGGGCGCGACGCCGGGCGCCGTCCACATACCTCTGGGGCTGGGCCACCGTGAGTCCTACGGGGCGGCCGGAGGTATCGGAGCCAATCCGGTCGAAATACTCCGACAGGTCCCCGACCGGCTCGCTGGCACCCTGGCATTGTCATCGACGCCTGTGCGCTTGCGGCTCATCCGACGCCGACCACACGGCGGACCGCCACCCACCCACGGAGGGCACGCGGTATGACTCGCTGGGGCATGGCTATCGATCTCGATCGCTGCACCGGTTGTGGCGCTTGCATGGCCGCCTGCCACCAGGAGAACAACCTCGCTGCGGTAGGTGCGGAACAGGCCGAAAAGAGCCGTTCTTTTCATTGGCTGCGTCTGCTGCCGGAAGTGTCGGGCTCGGGCTCGGAGGTCAAGGTGAGGTACCTGCCCCAGCCCTGCTTTCAATGCCACAACCCGCCGTGCGTAAAGGTCTGCCCGGTGCACGCCACCTATCTGAGCGAAGAGGGAATCGTCGGTCAGATCTATTCTCGGTGCATCGGTTGCCGCTACTGCATGGCGGCCTGCCCCTACAACGCCAAGGTCTTCAACTGGTACGAGCCCGAGTGGCCGGGCGAGCTGAAACAGAAGGTCAACCCCGATGTCTCCACGCGGCCCAAAGGAGTGGTGGAGAAGTGTACGTTTTGCCATCAACGGATCCTGACGGCGCGTGAGGAAGCGCGAGCCGCGGGTCGTGAGTTGCGGGACGGCGACGTGACTCCAGCCTGTGCCGAGAGCTGTCCGGCACAAGCCATCGTCTTTGGCGATCTCGACGACCCCGCCAGCCGCATCAGCCGGCTGGCCCGCAGTCCCCGAGCCTTCCGGCTCTACGAGGACCTGGGCACCGAACCCAAGGTCTACTACCTGGCGGAGAAGGAATGAGAAGTGGGCTAGGAGGTAATCGATGACCGAAGAGGCTCGCCCGGAGAGCCCAGATATCCCGGCCGCCGAGTTCGAGGACAGCGATCTTCTGCGCCCGATCGTGGAATCCGGAGTCGGTTTTCGCGTCACCTCCAGTCTGCTGTTGCTCGTGCTGCTGACCGGCTGGGTGATCTTTGGTCGCCAGCTTCTCTACGGGCTGGGGGTCACCGGTCTCAATCAGCCGGTGGCCTGGGGTTTCTACATCGTAAACTTTGTGTTCTTTATCGGTATCAGCCATGCGGGAACGCTGATCTCGGCCATTCTTCGCCTCTCCCAGGCGGAGTGGCGACGTCCGATCACCCGCATGGCGGAGGTCATCACGGTGGTGGTGCTGGCGATCGGCGCCTTCCACCCGGTGCTCGACCTCGGCAGGCCGGATCGGGCGCTCAACATCTTCACGGCGGGACGCCTCCAGTCTCCTCTGCTGTGGGATGTCAGCTCGATCTCGGCTTACTTCATGGCCTCCACCGTGTACCTCTACATCCCGATGATCCCCGATATCGCGATCCTGCGCGATCGAGGGGTTTGGCCGCACTGGTTCTACACCTTTCTGGCCTGGGGCTGGGAGGGCACACCCCGCCAGCACGCCGTTCTGGAGCGCGCTGTCAGCATCTTGATGGTACTGGTGATCCCGATCGCCGTCTCGGTTCACACGGTGATCTCCTATATCTTCGCCATGACCTTGCAGCCTGGTTGGCACTCGACGATCTTCGGACCCTACTTCGTCGTCGGTGCGATCTTCTCGGGGATCGCCGCCCTGATGATGGTGATGATCGTGCTGCGTCGGGTCTTCCACCTCGAGCGGTACTTGAAGCAAGTGCACTTCGATTACCTGTCGCGACTGCTACTGATCATGTCGCTGCTATGGTTCTACTTCACCTTCTCGGAGTACTTGACGGCGTTCTTCGGCAATGAGCCCTCGGAGATGCGCGTTTTCTTCTACAAGGTCTCGGGCCCCTACGCACCGTTTTTCTGGGCAATGGTGGTCACCAACTTCTTGATTCCGGTGCTCATCCTGAGCTTCCGCCGCACTCGCACGATCCCCGGGATCTTCATCGCTTCGCTGAGCGTGGTGATCGGAATGTGGCTGGAGCGACTCAACATCGTCGTGCCCTCGTTGGCGAATCCTCGTCTGCCTTTGCCTACCGGCTACTACATCCCCGGTCTCGTGGAGTGGGTGATGTTCGCTGGGGGCATTGCCACCTTCATTCTCGGCTTCGTGATCTTCGCTCGGTTCTTTCCCTTGATCTCGGTCTGGGAAATCGAGGAAGGCCGACGGCTCTCGGTGGCCGAGACCACCGAACGGCTCGAAGGCTACCTACCGGATCCGTTGCCGTCGGCACCGGGACAACCGGTCTCGGAAGGGGGTTGAGATGGCAAGACAGGCAGAGCCCAAATGGATCTTCGCGCTGCAGGTCGCCTCGGTTTGTGCAATCTGGGTCTTCGTCTTGGGTATCAGCGCGTGGATCGTGCATCTGTTGCGACTGTCGCACCGGCTGCATGATGTGCCGTCGGCGTCCGTCGGCATCTCGATCGTCGCCATCCCGGTCTTCCTCACGGGTGCGAGCGTGCTGACCTACGTTTTCGTCGGCCTCCAGCGTGGGCGACAGGCGGCCGGGAAACCGATTCTGGAGCCCGAGGAGGGGTAGGCATGTCCCTTGGCAAAGCGACGGCGATGGCGCTCGAGCGACGATGGACGGCGAGCTGTCTTGCCTGGTTGGTCTTGATGTCGGGGCTGAGCGTGGGC
>CALILB010000387.1 GCA_938016625.1 uncultured bacterium
GACTCGGGTGAGCCCAGACCGTAGATGCAGGAGACCGAAGCGACGATCAGGACATCGCGGCGCTCGAACAGGACCTTTGTGGCCCGCAGCCGCAACCGGTCGATCTCCTCGTTGATGCTCGTCTCCTTCTCGATATAGGTATCCGTCTGGGGGACATACGCCTCCGGTTGGTAGTAGTCGTAGTAGGAGACGAAGTACTCGACCGCATTGTGCGGAAAGAAGCTCCTGAACTCCTGGAACAGCTGCGCCGCCAGGGTCTTGTTGTGCGACAGAACCAGGGTGGGGCGGTTGACCTCCTCGACCACCTTGGCAATGGTAAATGTCTTGCCCGACCCCGTGACCCCCACCAGAACCTGCTCCTGGAGATCCTTTTCGATCCCGGTGACCAGCTGCCGGATGGCCTCGGGTTGGTCACCCTGGGGGGTGAGATCGGAGACGAGCTGGAAGCGGTCCATGCAGGAGATTCTAGCGGGCTGGATGGGCGTGAGGGGACACGGGATCATGAACCAGCTCAGGGCGCGGCAAGAGCGGGGTGTCGGCTCTGCAGCTCCGCTCCAACCGTGCACGCGCCATGGCCTGGGAAAGAAAACCGCTTTCGCCTGAGCGCCTAGTCGCTCCGTCTGCAGAGCCGACACCCCTGGGATCTCCGCGCTTCGACGAGCTCGATTCCGGGGGATCGGTGGCCGTCCGCCTCGATCTAGGCGGCTTCCACCGGCACTGCTACGGGTTCTTCGTTCTCTTCGGGGGGAGACTCTTCCGGTGATACCGGCTCATCGGGGCTCTCTATGCCGGCCACTCGCTCGAGGGCCCGGGTCAGGTTGCCGACCTGCTCGCGGGTCAGCTTGCCGTCGCTGCGGGAGACCGTCTGCCAGAGCTCTTCCTGGAGCCGTTGCAGGGCCACGGGATCCGCCTCGCTCGCGTCCCAGGCCTCGAGGGCGGCATCGAAGGCCGCGTCCAGCCGCCGCGCCTCCTCGCTGGTCAGGTCGTCGGGGAGCATCCGCACCACCTCCTCCTCGAACCGGGCCATCGCCCAGCCAAAGAGGTCCTTGGCTTTGATTACAAAGACCGCCGCCCCGATCCCCATCAGCACTATCAGGATCCCACAGCCGATGAGCAGCGGCCGCCCACAGCCACCCGGTGTGGTCGCCGGTGCATCGGGAGTGAAGGGCTGCTGAGAAAGAGGTTGGCTCATTTCGGCTCCAGTCGCTGTGATCGGTCAAGTTCTATCACCGCTCCCGGAGCACGGCAACCGGCCAAGCGAGCCCCAAGTCCTATAATCAGACCATGAGGTACGACCCCCCACCCAAGACCTCTCCACCCGGACCAGCCCCGACCAACAACGAGAAGTCGGGGGGCAAGAGCCTCCGCAAGCTGATCTGGCGCGTCCTTGTCCCCACCGCGGTAGTTCTGCTGGGGGCGCTGGCCGGCGTCGGTTTTGCCGGCATGATCCGCATGCCGCGAGTCGATTCTCTGGCCGATTTCACCCCGTCGCTCATCACCGAGCTATTCGACAGGGACGGTCGTGTGTTCGCCACCTACGCCCGTGAAAAACGTGTACTGCTGGACGAAGGAGAGATCCCCGAGCTTCTACAGCAGGCCATCCTGGCCGCCGAGGACGCCAACTTCTTCCAGCATGGCGGTGTGGACGCCCAGGGGGTCGCTCGTGCGGCCTTCAAGAACCTGGGCGCCGGCAGGAGGGCCATGGGGGGCTCCACCATCACCATGCAGCTGGCGCGTCAGCTCTATCTCAATCCCAAGAAGACCTGGAGGAGAAAGATCGAAGAGGCGCTGCTGGCTGTCGAGCTGGAAAAGACCTACGCCAAGCAACAGATTCTGACGCTCTATGCCAACCTCATCTTCTTTGGACATGGCAACTACGGCTTCGAGGCGGCTGCCCGGTCCTTTTTCGACAAGTCGGTGGAAGAGCTGACGTTACCCGAGGCCGCCATGTTGGCGGGTATTCCCCAGCGTCCGAGCACCTATAGCCCCTACCGGCGGCCCGACCTGGTGCTGGCCCGCCGCGACTACGTCCTGCGTCGGATGTGGGAAGAGGGATTTGTCACCGAAGAGGAGTATCGAGCCGCCACCACCCAACCGCTGCAGGTCGTTCCACGGCGTCCGCAGGATCTGTTGGCCCCCTACTTCTCGGAGGAGGTTCGCCGCTATCTCGAGGCTCAGTACGGCGCCGAGGGCCTACTGCAACGCGGTCTACAGGTGGCGACGACTCTCGATCCGCAAATTCAGCGGGCCGCGGAAGAGGCTCTCCGCACCGGCCTGCTCAGCTTGGATCATCGCAAGGGATGGCGGGGACCTCTCTACCGGGTCGAGGATGTCGATCTGGAGACCCACCAGCTCGCTTCCTGGAGTCAGCACGAAGTGATTCCGGGCGCCTGGCTGGAAGGTCTGGTAGTCAAATCCAGCAGCCGCTCCACCCAGGTCAGGATCGCCAACTCCACCTTCGAGCTCACCGCCGAAGGGATCGAGTGGACGCGGAGAGAGCGTGCCAGTGAACTGCTCAAAGCGGGCGACGTTGCCTGGTTTCGGATCGAGCTGCCGGAAGAGGGTGAGGGTGAGCCCCTCCTCGTTCTCGAGCAGGAGCCCGAGCTCGAGGGCGCGGCTCTCGTCCTGGAATCCTCCAGCGGCGCCGTCCGCGCCATGGTGGGAGGCTGGGACTTCGAGCGCAGCAGCTTCAACCGGGCCACTCAGGCCAAGAGACAGGTGGGGTCGGCCTTCAAGGCATTCGTCTATGGCGCGGCACTCGAGAACGGCTTTACAGCCGCCGACACGATCTTCGACTCCCCGGTTATCTTCGAAGGCGCCAACAATGTGCCCAACTACAGTCCTCGCAACTTCTATCGCCAGTACAACGGCATCGTGACGCTGCGTCGGGCCCTCGAGAAGTCGATGAACGTCAGCTCGGTAAAGCTGATGGACATGGTTGGTGCCGAGAGGGTCATCGACCTGGCGAGACGTTTTGGCGTCACGACGGATCTACAGCCCTACCCCAGCCTGGCTCTCGGCGCGGCCGAGCTCATTCCCCTCGAGCTGGCAGCCGCCTACGCCACCATTGCCAACCAGGGGATCTACGTCGAGCCCTATCTGATCGAGAGCATCACTACACCGGACGGGCACACCCTCGAACAGCATCGCATGAGAGCTCACAAGGCCATGGAAGCGGATGTCGCCTTTGTGCTGACCCACATGCTCGCCGGCGTGATTGACCGGGGAACCGGCGCTTCGGTAGCCGGTCTCGACCTGGATCTGGGCGGCAAGACCGGCACCACGGATATCTACACCGATGCCTGGTTCGTGGGCTTTACCCCGCGCTATACCCTGCTGTCGTGGGTCGGATACGACGTGCCCCGCTCTTTGGGGAGAAACATGACCGGCGCCGAGGCGGCGTTACCGATCTGGAAAATGATGGTCGAAAGTGGTCTCGAGGATGGCTGGCTGACGCCGGGCGGACAATTCTCCCCACCGCCGGGCGTAGCGCTCCAGCGCATCGAGTACTCGACCGGTCTGCTACCCGGGCCCGGCGCCGGCCAGGTCATCGACGAGGCGTTTATCCAGGGTACCCAGCCGGCGCGGCAGTACGAGCCCGAATGGGCACGGATCATGCGGATGCCCTGGTATCAGCAGCGGCCCTATTACATCCCCAAAGCCGGCGAGCGGATGCCGGAAGATGTAGAAGACTGGACCCTGATCCGGGAGGTCTGGGCCGAAAAGGACAAGAAAGAGAAAGAAAGAAGGCAGTAGCCAGCCGGTCAGTCGGCGGTCCCCGGCTTGATCCCGATCATCGCGTAGTCCTGATAGCCGTAGAGCAAACGATCCAACTTGTCCCGCAGCTGGTTTATCTCGTCGGCCAGGTGTCTGAGGTCGGCCGGCAGATCGGTAAGCGCCAGCTCGGGCAGACGATCCTCGTCCGCAAATGGTCTGAGGTCGATCTGCTCGACCTGATCGAAACCGGCGAGCTCGTAGGTCAACCTGAGAGTCTCGGGATGGATCGGTCGGCGGTGGGTAGGATCCAGCCAGAAGTTGCGCGCCGCCACCACCAGTGAGAGCGGGTTGGGGGTCTCGAGGACCAGAACCCCGCCCGGTCGCAGTGCTCGCCAGGCCAGGCGAACCAGCCTGTCGATCGAATCGGCCGGCAGATGCTCGATGACATGGAGAGAGACGACACCGCCCAGTCCACCCTCGGGCAGATCGTTCAGAACTTCGAAAAGATCTCCCTGCTCCACCTCCAGGCCCTGCGCGCGACACTCGCCGATCATCTCTTCGCTGCTGTCGATGCCGCGAGCCGGGATCCCCCGATCACCCAGCAGGGCCAGCGACTCGCCGCGGCCACAGCCGAGATCGAGGATTTCGCCTCGATCGGCGAGGTAGGGCAAATAGATCTCCATCCGCTCGGCGATCTCGTCCCGGGTACCTCTGAACCTGTCCTCCAGCTCCAGATAACCCTGCTCTCTCCAGATCTCTTCCAGCCCCTGGACCTCTGCCGCCGGACGCTTAGCATCGCCTTCGGCAATCGCCAGCAGGCCACCCAGCCGGCCCCACAGATGTTGGCTCTCACGCCGATAACGATCGAGCTTCTGGTCGACCAGCGCAAACAGGGCATCGGTGTGACGGGCAACATCGTCGAAGCCCTCTCGCTTGACAGCTTCGAGATGGGCCAGACGAGTGCGGTGCTCCTCTAGGTGATCCAGGAGCACTTCGTTGTAGCGAACTTGACGGGTGTAGAGATCGCCGAGCAGCGTCTTGACAAGCGGCCGGAGCAACCGGACGAAGCGTTTGATGACCAGCGTTATCGCCCCACGGATCCCTGTCCGCTCGGTCTGGACGGGAAACGGGCGATCCTCGGACCAGAGCCATCTCCAGTCCTCCAGACTGGGAGACGCTCCTTCACGTAAGAAGACGTCTATGTCCCGGGAAGGCCGGTCTGGCTCCGGAGAGGCCATCCAAGCTACTCTTCGGGCACGACCGTGACTGTCACCTCGGCCACCACCTCGGGATGAAGCTCGATGCGTACCTGGTGTTCTCCGAGGGATTTGATGCCGCCCTCGAGGTCGATCCGGCGCCGGTCGACGGTGATCCCCTTGGCCTCGAGCAGGTGAGCGACTTCGGTGGCCGTCACCGAGCCGTAAAGCGTTTCGCTCTCCCCCACCCGCTTGGCGATCTTCAGGTTCACACCGTCGATACCAGAGGCCATCTCGGCCGCCTCGTCGCGCGCGCGGGCGTGACTGGCATCGATCTTCTTCTTCTGCTGCTCGAAGTATTTCTGGTTGCCCGGGGTCGCCTCCAGCGCCAGACCCTGCGGGATGAGATAGTTCCTCGCCAGTCCCGGCTTGACATCCACTACATCACCCCGCTGGCCGGTGTGCAGCACATCCTGCATCAGAATGACCCGCATCGATTCACCTCCTAGTCGGATGTGTAGGGCAAGAGAGCCAAGTGGCGGGCTCGCTTGATGGCCTGTTGGATGATCCGCTGGTGCTTGGCGCAGGTTCCCGAGATTCTTCGCGGCAGGATCTTGGCCCGCTCGACGATGTACTGCTGCAGAAACCGCACATCCTTGTAGTCGACGGTATTCATCTTCTCGGCGCACATGCGGCAGACTTTACGCCGGCGGTAGAAGAACTTCTTCTTTCCAGGTGGTCTTCTCATTTGCTCTCCTCCTTGTCGGCAGCTGGCGCGGGAGCCTCGGGCTTCTCGGGCGCCTCCCGATAGCGCAGTCGACCTTCATCGGTCCTGACCGTCAGATACCGCAGCACCTTCTCATTCTGCTGCATCCGCCGCTCGACCTCCGGAAAGGGATTCTCGTCCTCGGCATTCACGTAGAACAGGTGATAAGTGCCCTCGGTGAGCTTTTCGATGGGGTAAGCCAGCTTACGCTTGCCCCAGCTCTCCTCTTTGATCACTTCTGCGCCTTGCCCGCTCAGCAACTCGCGATAACCGTCGGCCAGGCTGACGACCTCCTCGTCGGGCAGACGAGGATCCACCACAAACATCAATTCGTAGGTTCGCATGTCTCTCGTAGACCTCCCTATGGCCTGTTCAGTCCCCGATCTGTCGGGAACAGAGAGGTTGATGGGTCTTCGTCGGCGGCCACTCAGGGGCCACCGACGGCTGTGACAACGGCGTATTCTACCCGATCACTCCACAAATTCAAGACCGGCCACGTCAGATCAGCAGCGGTGCCAAAACCAGAGCCACCACCGACATGAGCTTGATCAGGATGTTGAGGCTCGGACCCGCCGTATCCTTGAACGGGTCGCCCACCGTATCGCCGACGACGGCCGCTTTGTGCGCATCGGAGCCCTTTCCACCGTGGGCACCGCTCTCGATGTACTTTTTGGCGTTGTCCCAGGCACCACCCGCGTTGGCCATGAAGATCGCCATCAGGACACCCGACGCGGTGACCCCGGCGAGCAGACCGCCGAGGGCCTCGGTGCCAAAGGCAAAGCCCACCACCACCGGCACAATGACCGCCATCAGACCGGGGACCACCATCTCCCGCAAAGCAGCCTGGGTGGAGATATCCACACACCGCGCGAAGTCGGCTTCGGCCTTCCCTTCCATGAGACCGGGGATCGCCTTGAATTGCCTTCTCACCTCCTCGATCATCTGGAAGGCCGCGCGCCCCACGGCCCGCATCGCCATCGAGGAGAAGAGGAAAGGCAGCATCGCACCGACCAACAAGCCCCCCATGACCTTGGGGTTGGCCAGATCAATCGTGTCCAGACCGACCGTCGTGCGGAAGGCGGCAAACAGGGCGAGCGCGGTGAGGGCGGCCGAGCCGATGGCAAAACCCTTGCCGATCGCCGCCGTGCTGTTGCCGACGGCATCCAACTTGTCTGTCCGCGCCCGAACCTCGCTCCCCAGTTGGGCCATCTCGGCAATACCACCGGCGTTGTCGGCCACCGGCCCGTAGGCATCGACGGCCAGCTGAATACCGGTCGTCGACAGCATACCCAGAGCGGCAATCGCAATCCCGTAGAGCCCGGCCTGGTTGTGAGCGATGACGATCGCCGCCACCAGCACCAGGACCGGCAACGCTGTGGAGCGCATACCCAGGGCCAGTCCGGAAATGATGTTGGTGGCAGCGCCGGTGAGGCTGTCTTTGGCGATCTCCTGTGCCGGTCGCTTCGAAGCCGAAGTGTAGTAGTCGGTGATGAAGCCGATGAGAACGCCGCCGGTCAGACCGGCGACCGTCGCCCAGAAGACCCCGCTACCGTCGAATTGTCGACCACCGATGAGGTAGGACCCCTCCAGCAGTCGATTGGCAAACCACCAGATCGCCACCAGCATGGCCACCGCCGAGAACAGCGTGCCGCGGTGGAGGGCGTGGGCTGGATCCCCGCCCTCCTTGGTGCGTACCAGAAAGGTACCCCCCAGCGAGACCAGGATCCCGACTCCGGCGAGAACCAGCGGCAGCATGACCAGCATCGGGGTATAGGTACTGCCATCGAGCCGGGAGGCATTGACCCCGAGGACCAGCGAGCCGATGATCGAGCCCACGTACGACTCGAAGAGGTCGGCTCCCATCCCCGCCACGTCTCCTACGTTGTCGCCGACGTTGTCCGCGATAACCGCCGGATTCCGTGGATCGTCCTCCGGAATTCCGGCCTCCACCTTACCCACCAGGTCGGCTCCCACGTCGGCAGCCTTGGTGTAGATACCACCACCCACACGGGCAAAAAGGGCTATCGAGCTGGCTCCAAAAGAGAAACCGGTCAACACGGTGACCGTGCGCAGGAGATCGCTCTGCGGGTTACCGGTGTCGAACAGACCGGTGTAGATCGTGAAGAGTACGGCCAGACCGAGGACACCCAACCCGACGACGCTGAAGCCCATCACCGCACCACCGTTGAAGGCGATCTTGAGAGCGTCGTTGAGTCCCGTACGGGCTGCCGACGCCGTTCGCACATTGGCCGCTGTCGCCACCCGCATGCCGAAATAACCCGCCAATCCCGAGCACAACGCACCCGCGATGAGTGACACTCCGATGAGGGCCGAGCTCTCGGGTTTACCCCAGTTGGCCCAGGCCAACAACGCGGCCACGACGATCACAAAGATGGCCAGGATGCGGTATTCGCGAGCAAGGAATGCCATGGCACCCTCGCGTATGTGCTCCGAGATCGAGATCATCTTCTCGTTGCCGGCGTCCTGGCGTTGGATCCAGGCACTCCTTATCCAGGCAAAGATCAGTGCCAATATTCCGCACACGATGACGGCGTAGATCATCATTTGTGTGTCCACAGTCTTGTCTCCTCCTAGAATCCAAATCCGCGCAGCAACATTCGATCAGTCGCTACCGGTTCTCACTCGTTGAAGCGATTCATGGTCGGCTCCGCCCCTTCCCGGAGATACATCTCGCAAGCGTCCGCCGCACGCTCGATCATCTTCTCCACCACGGTCTTCTCACTCGAATCAAAGGGTGAAAGCACAAAATCTTCCAGCTCCTCACCCTGGGGTGGCCGGTCTTTGTTGCCCACACCAAGGCGAAGGCGGGGGACGTTTTCGGTGCCCAGATTGCGGATAACCGACTCCATCCCGCGGTGTCCACCCGGCCCCCCTTTTGTCCGCAACCGCAACTGCCCCAGGTCGAGCCACACGTCGTCGTAGACGATCAGCATGTCGGCGGGCTCGATCTCTCGGCGCTCGCTGAGACAGCGCGCTGCGTAGCCGCTCCGATTCATGTAGGTCTGCGGTGCGGCCAGAACGAGCCCGCGCCCCTCGACCAGCAACGATTTGCATTCGAGGCGACTCAGGCTCAGTTTGCTCCGCCGGGCCAGCTCCTCCACTACTCGAAAGCCACAGTTGTGGCGAGTTTCCCGATACTTGGGTCCGGGGTTGCCAAGTCCCAGGATCAACCGATCCGGCATCCGCCCTCCTCTTCGCCACTCGAGAAACCCGGCTGGTCCGGAGATCGCGCTCGGGACAATCGGGAAGCCCTCGCGGGCTACGAGGTCTCTTCCGGTTCCTCTTCTTCCTTGCCGCGACCGATGACTTCCGGTTCCTCCGGCTCGGCCTCCAGCAGGACCTCTTCGCCCTCGGCCTCGGCCTCCGCCGCTTCCACTTCCAGCGCCACGCGGCTGTGGGCCACCGCGGCGACGACACGATCCAGCTCCTCGAGCAGTTCCACCTTGGCCGGCAGCTCCAGATCCTTCATCTGTAGCTGATCACCGACTTCCAGCGCCGATACATCCAGCTCGAGTTGCGGCGGAATATCTCCGGGCAGACACTCCAGCTCGACCTCCCTGGTGATGAAGTCCAGGACACCGCCCTGGTTCTTGACACCCTCCGGGACACCGACGAGCTCGATCGGCACCTGCACCTTGACCTTTTCGGTCATCAGAACTCGCTGAAAATCGATATGAATGATCTGTCTGGAGATCGGGTCAACGACCACTTCCCGCACCATGGTGTGGCGTGCCTTGCCGGTGCCGGCCAGCTTGAGCAGAAAGACGGCGTTCTCTCCGCCCGCCTGTCTGAGGAGGTCGTGGATATCGGTTTTCTCTACCGAGATCGCGATCGGATCTTTGCCGCCGCCGTAGACGACAGCCGGAATCCCGCCTGCAGCCCGCAAGCGCCGGTTGGCATTCTTGCCGATCTCGTCTCTTTGCTTGACTTCGACTGTTGTTTCACTCATCTCATCCAACTCCATGAATTGCTAAACGAACAGCGAGCTTACCGAGCTGTTCTCGTGTATCCGCCGAATGGCCTCTCCCAACAGAGGCGCCACCGACAACGGTACGAGCTTGTCGGACTGCGCCAATTTCTCTTCGAGAGGGGTGGTGTTGGTGATCAACACCTTTTCGAGGGGCGAATTTTGGATTCTCTCTATGGCCGGCCCCGAGAGCACAGCGTGAATTCCGGCAGCCAGGATCCTTTCGGCCCCATTGTCCCGGAGTGCTTCGACCGTCCAATGCAGGGTTCCTGCGGTATCGATGATGTCATCGACCAGGAGCACATTCCGACCTTCGACATCGCCGATGACGTGCATCACCTTGGCCTGGTTTGGAGCCTCGCGTCGCTTGTCGACGATAGCCAGTCCCGCACCCAGCCGTTTGGCGACGGCACGTGTTCGCTCGACCCCGCCGGCGTCCGGAGATACCAGGGTCAGATCGGGGATTTCGAGCTTGCGAATGGCTTCGAGCAAGACCGGGGCCGCGAAAAGGTGGTCCACTGGAACGTCGAAGAAGCCCTGAATCTGGGCAGCGTGGAGATCCATGGTCAGGATCCGATCGGCGCCGGCACGCGAGATCAAATCGGCGACCAACTTGGCGGTAATCGGAACCCTCGGTCTGTCCTTCTTGTCCTGGCGAGCGTAGCCGTAGTAGGGAATGACCGCGGACACCCGGGTGGCGGAGGAGCGCTTGAACGCGTCCAGCATGATCAAGAGCTCCATCAAGTTTTCGTTGACTGGCTGACAAGTCGGCTGAATGATGTAGACGTCCGAGCCACGGACGTTCTCCTCGATCTGACAGAAGATTTCGCCATCGGCAAAGTTGTACGCCTCGACGTTGCCCAGGGGCAGCTTGAGGTACGCACAGATCTCCTGAGCCAAACTGGGATGAGCCCGTCCGCTAAAGATCTTCAGATCACCTTCCATTGTCATTCTCGGCTTTCTTATCCGCTGGCTGGGGCGGGAGGATTCGAACCTCCGATTGCCAGATCCAAAGTCTGGTGCCTTACCACTTGGCGACGCCCCAATGACTCTTCGATGCTTGGAGAGGATTCCCAACGACTCCGATCGACCGCAAGACGGAGCCCGCACCCGATTCCACTGTCAGCAGGGCAGGCTATGTCGTCCAAAAGGAATCACGGAGATGCATCTCCGTGACCTCATCGAGGCTCTTTCCCTCCTCGGGCTCGTCATTCTTCTCGGCACGAGCCTCGGACGGCACCGGGGCCGGCGGCTCCGACTCCTTTTGCGGCTGCTTCTCGACCTCCGGGGGTCTTTGTCTCGGTGCCGCCTCCCCTTCTGTCCCCCGTGCCGCAATCACCTGCTCGTATTCGGAGAGGATCTGCTCCTCCAACATCTGCCGAGTCTCGTTGTTCAGGGGATGGGCTACATCCTTGAACTTCCCATTCCGCTTACGGCGACTCGGCATGCTGATAAAGAACCCATCCTTGCCCCGAATTACTTTGATGTCGTTCACCATGAAGCAACGGTCGAACACGATCGACACGAAGGCTTTGAGCTTCTCTTCTTCGATCGGGAAAACCTTGATCTCTGTAATCTCCATCACCAGGTCTCCGCTATTGCACTATTCGAAGTCTCTGACAGGTCGATCTGGTCAAGGTGCGGGCACACACAAGCTCACTCGTTGGTGGAAGATGTCGTACCAACTCTCGGCTCACGCTCTGGTCACTGAAGCGGGCGAAGAGCGTCGCACCACTCCCCGAGAGCTTCACCTCCGACGCCCCTGCCTCGCGGAGTGCATTATATACGGCTCCTACCTCGGGATAGCGGCTCACGACCAGGTCCTGGAGGTCGTTCCAGCCGTTTCCTGACGCCAACCAGTCGCTTATCCTGCCCTCTACCAGGGGCTCAATGCTAGATTTCCCGGCCTTTGGTGTCAATTTCGCAAACTCGGCGAACACCTCCGCGGTGGAGATGGAGACCGCCGGGGTAACCAGCCAGATCTCGGTCTCGGGCAGCTCCTCCAGCGCTTCGATCTCGTCTCCTCTGCCGGTCCCCATCGCCGTGCCGCCTACCAGAAAGTAGGGAACATCGGCACCCAGGCTCCTGGCCACCGATGCCAGATCGCCCGCCGGCGCCGGTGACCCGAGCAGCTCCTGAAGCCCCAGCAAGACCGTGGCGGCGTTGCTGCTGCCCCCACCCAATCCGCCGCCGACCGGGATGGTCTTGCGCAGCCCAATCCGCACTCC
>CALILB010000388.1 GCA_938016625.1 uncultured bacterium
TCGACCTCAACTCGGCGCGCAATCTTTTCATTCTGGGTTTCTCGCTATTCATGGGGCTCTCCCTCCCCGAGTACTTCGCCACCCAACCGGTCACCTTCGCCCCCCAATGGCTGGCCGATGTCGTCAACACCCTGGGCCGCACCGGCATGGCCGTCGGTGCGCTGTGTGCCCTGACCCTCGACAACACCATCCCCGGCACCGACGAGGAGCGCGGCCTCACGGCCTGGGTGCAAGAGCGCTGATGCGGGAATCGAGGCGAGTCCTGGGGTCGTACCAGTGTTTATATATACAGCGTCCGCCGGTACTGGCTGGGTGTCTTGCCGGTCCATCGTCGAAACGCGCGGGTGAATATCGCGGGATCGCGATAGCCGAGCTCTCGGCCAATCTCGGATGCCTGACGGCCAGGGTCCCTGAGCAGGTAGAGCGCCAGGTCGTGCCGCAGCTCTTCGAGGAGCTGGGAGTAGGAAGTGCCCCCTTCCGCCAGTCGTCGCTGCAGGGTTCGAACCGAGGATCCGGTCAGCCCTGCGGCCAGCCGGATATCCGGTGAGCCGTCGGGCAAGTAGGCCCTCAAAACGAGCCGGAGTGAGCCCACCAGGTCCTCGGTCTCTTCCCATCTCCGAAGCGATCTTCGATGTCGTTTCCAAATGGTCGAGCCTCTGTCGGGGAACTCCGCCATCGTTCCAACGAACTTCTGGGACGGGAAGACGATCGAGGTGACCGCCTGTCCGCGGCGAACCTCCGCGTCGCCGACCAGTTTTCGAAGCGCCGGCATCGGTACCGATGATGCTCGTATGTTGATGCTGGCGGGATTCCAGTCCGGACCCGCGCCGTAGCGCGTCCACCGCACCATCAGCGCCACCATGAACTGCTCGACGATGGGAAAAGCCGGGTGGTCGGGACCAAACGTGCCGAGGTAGAAGAACTCGATGGTTCTCGTGGGATCCGATCTCGACTCTATCCACATCTCGACGTTCGAGCTGCTATCGAGAGCGACTTGGATGAACGCCTCGAGCGACCTGAAGAAACCCGGGCGAGACCAGGTTCTTTCGGCGTCGGGGAGCAACGACTCGATATCGATTCTGGCGCCGGCGCGAAGACCGAGATCGGGCATGCCGGCAGACTTGGCTGCGAGCTCGACAAACCGATAGATCGCCGAGGTCGGCACCAGAGCCGAGCCGTCGTCGACGGCGAGGGTGGGAAGGCCGGCCTCCTGGAGAAGCCGATCGTAGGGAGCACCGACCTCGTCGAGAATCTCGAGAAAGGTGTGGATCCAGGCGATATTGACCAGCGGAATCGAAGGCTGTGGGGCTTCGGTCTGAGCTCTGCGAGACATCGGCTCGGCCAAGGTTGGCACGAAAAGTCAAGCGCGACAACCGGGCTTGGCGTTAGTATCGCGCGAAATCCAGTCTCACCAGACGTGTTCAGAGACTGTGCCCGAGTACGGGTCAGCCAAGAAGAGTAGAAGAAAGAAAAGCACCCTCGGCGGTCCTCCTTCGAGGACCGCATGAGTCAGGAGGTATCGAATGAAGCGCACACGGTGGACATTTGTCAGCGCAGTAGTCGCATTGCTTCTCATAGCGAGCGCGGGACCGCTCGTCGCCCAGGACAATGACTTCCAGGCCCAGATCCAGGGGCTGGAGTGGCGCAACATCGGGCCGTTCAACGGCGGCCGGGGCACCACCGTCGTCGGCCATCCCACCGACAAGAACGTCTTTTACTTCGGCCACGGTTCGGGAGGACTCTGGAAAACCGAGGATGCCGGCACCTACTGGATCCACGTCGGTCAGGGACAGTTCAACTACGCCTCGGTGGGCGCAATGGCGCTCTATGAGAAGAACCCCGACATCATGTATGTCGGCCTCGGCGAGCCGCAGCTGCGCCAGAGCGTCTCCTGGGGCGACGGCATGTACAAATCGGTCGATGGCGGCGAGACCTGGGAGCACATCGGTCTCGAGGACTCGCTGCACATCGCCAGAGTCCGAATTCATCCCGACAATCCCGACGTCGTCTTCGTCGCCTCCATGGGACACGCCTTCGGCCCAACCGAGGAGCGTGGCGTCTTTCGCACGAAGGATGGCGGCGAGACCTGGGAGAAGGTGCTCTATCAGAACGATCTCACCGGGGCGATAGATCTGATTATGGGTCCCGGCGACCCGAATGTGCTCTTCGCCGCCCTCTGGACCTTCGAGCGCAAGGCCTGGGGCTCGTTCTTCGGCGGCCCGGACGGCGGCATCTGGCGCACCCGCGACGGCGGCGACACCTGGGAGGAGATCACGGCCAATCCGGGTCTCCCCGAGGGAGACACCGGGCGCATCGGCCTGACAATGTCCGCGGCAGACCCGAATCGCGTCTACGCCCTGGTCGACTCCGCGACCCAGACGGGCCTCTATCGCTCGAACGACCTCGGCGACACCTGGGAATTCGTGACCGCCGATGCCAACATCACGGCCCGCCCCTTCTATTTCACCCACATCTACGCCAATCCGAGCAACGCCGACGAGCTCTGGTCGCCTGCCAACAAGCTCTGGCGCAGCCCGGACGCCGGTAAGACCTGGATCCTCGAGCCGAGCGCCAAGGACGACTTCCAGGACATCTGGATAGACCCCAAGGACCCGAACCGTATGATCGCCACCTGCGACGGCGGTACCGCGGTCACCCTCACCGGCGGCAAGACCTGGTCGAGCTTCGCCAACCAGAGCGGCGTGCAGTTCTACCGCGTCGACACCGACGATCAATTCCCCTATCGGGTCTATGGCAATGCCCAGGACCTCCTGACCTACAGCATTCCGAGCGCCTCCCGCTGGGGCGGCATCCCATTGCACATGACGGACTACATCGGCAACGGCGAGACGGGCCGGGCGATCCCGAAGCCCGGCGACCCGAACATCGTCTACGGCCTGTCGACCGGAGCCACCTTCGGCGGGGCGACGATGTTCACCGTTAACAATCTGAAGACCGGTCAGACCGAGCCCCGACCGATCTGGCCCGAGATCCTCTTCGGCACGCCGGCCTCGGAGTTCAAATACCGCTTCAACTGGCAGGCTCCCTTCCTGGTCTCCCCCCACGATCCGAAGACGATCTACTTCGGCGGCAACGTCGTCTTCCGATCCCGTGACGAGGGCATGACCTGGGAGAAGATCTCGGACGACCTGACTCACAACATGACCGACAAGATGAAGGTCGCCGGCTCGGAATGGCTACCGGAGTATTTCGGCCAGGAGACCTTCTCGACGATCCATCGCCTCGAAGAGTCGCCGCACGAAGAGGGCGTGCTCTGGGCCGGCACCGACGACGGGCGGGTCTGGATCACCCGCGACGGCGGTGGGGCCTGGACGGAGGTGACGCCGCCCGGCCTGCCCGAGCTGTCTGGAATCTACGAGATCGAGATCTCGCCCCACGCCAAGGCGACGACCTACCTCGCCATCACCCGCTACCGCAAGGCCGACGACTACGATCCTTACCTGTTGAAGACGTCGGACTACGGCAAGACTTGGAAGCGCATCGACGGCAGCTTCCCCAAGGGCCAGACCACCAAAACCATTCGCGAGGACACGGTCCGCCAGGGCCTGCTCTTCGTCGGCACCGAGACGGGCATCTACGCCTCGATCGATGACGGCGCGACCTGGCGCAAGATCAACCTCAACATGCCGCCCCTGCCGGTGTTCGATATCGAGATCAAGAACGCCGACGTGGTCATCGCGACCCACGGCATGGGCTTCTGGATTCTCGACGACATCAGCCCTTTGAGGCAGTACTCCGCCGACCTCGCCGCCAAGAAGGCCCACCTCTTCGAGCCCGAGACCCATACGCGCTTTGGCTACAACTGGTGGCTCGACTACGGCGGCGGACCGCCGTCCGAGGAGAAGTACTTCTTCGTCCGCAACGCCGAGCCCGGCTACACCTTTTTCGAGTGGGGCGTGATCGACGGCGAGCGTCAGCGGGACTACATCGACGCCGGGGATGCCCGGCCCCGCGGTGCGATCTTCTACTATCTGCTGAGCGATCAGGCCAAGGAGGTCAGCCTCTCGGTCCTGGACGCCGAGGGCAGCGAGATCCGCACCTGGGGCAAGGACGAGATTCCCACCGAGCGATTCTCGACCTTCGACAACCGCGGCTACGGCCAGGATCTCGTCACCGGCGAGCCTGCGGCCAGTGTCGGCCCGGGGCTGAACCGCT
>CALILB010000389.1 GCA_938016625.1 uncultured bacterium
CCCAGGGTGGACAGCACGGCGGCTTCGGTCAGGAAGACGAGTTGTACCTGTTTCCGCGTGGCGCCGATCGAGCGCACCAACCCTATCTCCTGGGTACGCTCGCCGACGGCGATCCACATCATGGTCAGGATGCCGATCGCACCCACCAGCAGCGAGATGCCGGCGATGGCCCCCACCCCCATGGTGATGATGTTCATGATGTTGTCGAAGACCTCGAGCATGGCGGCCTGGCTGGTGATGGTGAAGTCCTCCTTACCGTCGTGGCGTTCGGTGAGGGTGACGCGGATCCGCTCGATCACCGCGTCCAGAACCTGGGAGTTGTCGATCGTCAGATCGATCTCCTGGAGCTCCTCGAGATTGAAGATCCGCATGGCCTCGGAGACCGGGATCCAGGCGGAGTCATCCAAATCGAATCCCAGAAACATCCCCTTGGGCTCCATCAGACCAACCACCCGATAGCGGGCTCCGGCGATCTTGACGAACTCGCCAAGGGCGCTGTCGTTGCCAAAGAGCTCCCGTTTGAGCTTGGCCCCGAGCACGGCTTGGGCCGGGCCCCGCCGCGGATCCCCGGGTGGCCAGAACGAGCCGACCTGTACGGCCCACTTCCAGACTTCCGGAGCCTCCGCGGTGGCGCCGTAGACGATCACGCTTCGCCCCCGGCCCCCGGCCTCGACCCGGGCCATGCCAAAGGTCACGGGCACTACCTCGTCGACACCCGGGATCCGGGTCAGGGCCTCGGAGTCGTCGATGGTGAGCTTGTGCGTCGTGCCGCCGAGGGCACCGGGCATACCCATGGTTTCCGCTTTTCCAGGATTGATGGCGACGAGGTTGGTCCCGAATTGGGTGAACTGAGAGATGAGATAGACACGGGTGCCTTCGCCGATCGAGGTCAGCAGGATGACCGAGGCGATGCCGATGGCGATACCGACCATCGACAGCGCGGAGCGCAACCGGTGACCGACAATGGCTCTTACGGCGAGACGAATGAGCTCTTGCATGGGTCTTTCCCTCAGCGACCGGCCAGGGCGGCGATGGGATCGAGTCGGGTCGCCCGTCGGGCCGGTAGCAGCCCAAAGGTGACACCGACACCGACCGATATCACCAGCGCCGCCACCACGGCCCAGGTAGGTGGACTGGCCGGCAACGCCGGGTAGAGGCGCACCAGCACACGCACTGCCAACCAGCCGAGACCCAGTCCCACCAGGCCACCGGCCGAGGAGATCAGGGCGGCCTCGGTCAGAAAGGCGGCCAGGATCTGCCGCCGACCGACACCCAGGGCCTTGAGCAGCCCGATCTCCTTCGTCCGCTCGGAGACCGAGACCAACATCACGTTCATGATGCCGATACCGGCCACCGAGAGCGAGATGGCCGCGATGGCGCCCACGGCGAGGGTCAGCGCCCCCAGAACGGCATTGAAGGTCGACAGCACCGCATCCTGGGTGATGACCGTGATGTCCTCCTCGTCGTGTCTGTCGATAAGCAGTTGGCGGACCTCGTCCTTGGCGAGCTCCAGATCGGAGTAGGCGTGAGCTTGCACCAGAATGCGAAACAGAGAATTCTGGTTGAAGAGCTGCATCGCCGTGGCCACCGGAACGATAGCGATGTCGTCGAAGTCCATCCCCATCTTGACGCCCTGCTTCGCCAACACACCAACAACTCTCATCCGCCAGCCGGCGACGCGGACGATCTTGCCCACCGGCTCGACGCCACCAAACAGCTCCCGGGCCGTTTTATCGCCGAGAATCACCACCGGTGAGCCGCGATGAACCTCTTCGGCGGGAAGGAACTCACCGCGGGCGATATCGAGCTGGCGAGCCTCTCGGTACTCCGGCGTGGTTCCCAAAACGGCGACCTGCCGCCTCCGTTCGTGGTAGGCCACTTCGTCGTTGGCCATCGAGATGGGCGCCACCCGGCGCGCGGCGGGGACGAGTCGGGCTATGGCCTGGGCGTCATCGAGTGTCAGATCGTTGGGTACGCCGCCGTAACCAAACGAACCGGAGGTCTCGGTGTATCCGGGGATTACGATCAGCAGGTTGGTGCCGAGGCTAGCGAATTGGTTGACCACATAGAGCCGCGCCCCTTCGCCCAAGGCCGTGAGAATGACCACCGCGGCCACTCCGATCGTCACCCCCAGCAGCGACAGAGCAGTGCGAAGGCTGTGGCCGGTAAGACTTTTGGCCGCAAACTTGAATATCTCCGACGCCTTCACCCCTCGTCCTCCTCGGCCAGCATGGCGAGGATCTCGCCGATCTGGTCGCCACGGACACGGCGTTCGATGCGACCGTCGACCAGAACAACTATCCGGTCGGCCCGATGGGCGACCTTGGGATCGTGGGTCACCACGATCAGCGTCAACCCGGCGTCGTTCATCTCGTCCAGCAGGTCGAGCACTGCTCTTCCCGATTGGCTGTCCAGATTGCCGGTGGGCTCGTCAGCCAGCAGAATCTGGGGCTGCATGACGGTTGCCCGGGCGAGAGCGACCCTTTGCCGCTCCCCTCCCGACAGCTGATCCGGATGGTGTCCGATCCGGGCCGAGAGCCCGACCGCGTCGAGGGAGGTGGTGACCCGCCGGCGACGCTCGGCTTTGGGAAGGCCGGCGAAGATCATTGGGAGCTCCACGTTCTCCGCCGCCGTCAGCCGCGGAATCAGATGGAAGAACTGAAAAACAAATCCGATCTCATGGCGGCGGACGTTGGTGAGCTCGGCCTCTTCGAGGACACCGACGTCACGTCCGTTCAACCGGTAGGAGCCACTGGTGGGCCGATCCAGGCACCCGACGATGTTGAGCAGTGTCGATTTACCTGAGCCCGAAGGCCCCATGATCGCGACGTGCTCTCCCTCCGCTATCGTCTCGGTGACATCGACGAGGGCGTGGACCGGCTGATCCCCCACCTGAAATGTACGGGTGATGCCTTCGAGGTGAATCATCTATCGCCTGCCGTCAACCCTCGTCTTCCTCGACTCGGGCTTCGGCTCCCGCCTTCACCTCGACGCGGTCGAGGGAAGTGACCACCAGCTCTCCGGTTTCGAGGCCGCTCGTGATCTCGGCGAAGTCCCAGTTCCGCAGTCCGATCTCGACCTGTCTCTCTTCGAGCAGATCCCCGGCGAGAACCAGGACCCGATTTCCCTCCATCAGCGCCGGAGCGGGAATGCGCAGGACCTGGTCGCGAGTCCTCAGGATCACCTCCACGTCGGCCGAGGTGCCCGGCAACAGGGTTGCCGCAAATCCGGCATCGGTCAGCTCTACCTCGATCTCGACGGTGCGGTTCTGCTGTTCCAGATCCAGAACATAGGGGGCAACACGGGTGACCTGGGCTGGAAAGGTCCGGTCGCGGTGCGAGTCGATAGTCACCCGGGCCTCCTGTCCGCTATGGATCCTGGCGGAGTCCACTTCGTCCATAGGGGCGCTGATGAAGATCGAGGTGCGGTCGATGACATCGATGACCGGCGGGATAGGTAGCCCAGGAGGTGAAGGGGTGGTGTATTCACCGACCTCGGCCGAGACCTCGGCCAGAACACCGTCGAAGGGTGCACGGATCTTCATCTTCTCGAGTGCGGTGCGAGCGACGCCCACCGCCGCCTCGGCGCGCGACGAGTTGGCGATAGCGGCGTCGCAAGCCGCTTCGGCGGTCTTCTCCGCGCTCTCCAGCTCATCCAGAAGGTCGGTCGAGATAATTCCGTCCTCGGCGAGACGGGTGGTGCGCGCGAGCTCACGGCTGGCGCGCTCGGCCGCGAGACAGGCGCGTCGTTGCTCGGCCGCGGCGGTCCCCTGCTCCCGCTCGGCGAGCGTCAGGTGGGCCTGCTGCGAGCTGCTCTCGATACGCAGCAAGACGTCGCCCCGGCGCACCTGCTCTCCCTCACGGAAGGGCAGCTCGATGACCTGTCCGCCGATCTCCGGAGACAGCGTGGCCCGTCTTCGGGCCTTGACCGTTCCGGCGCGAGAGTTGGTAACGGTCTCCTCCACCATGCCCACCTCGACGGCTACCACTTGCACCGGCACCGGATCGGGCTTGAAGACGGTGACCTTCAAGACGACTCCCAAGATCACGAGGGCCGCCAGAATCCCGATTCGTATCCACCATTTACGCATTTTGTAACTCTAGCAAAGGAGCATATGGGCTATCCGGATCGGCCTCCTCGAGATTGAACGCGTCAAGTGATCCCTAAAGGTGCAACCGGGCCGTCTCTTCTTGTCTGAGGACGGGTGTCCGGATACGATTGGCCCCTGTTGGATTACGTCCTGCACGCCCGAGAATTCCGACCCAGCCCCAGCTGACGCCGGCCATCTGCTGCGACGACGACCGGTGTGGAGGTAGGGCTTGTGAGGGGGTCCGTGAGATGAAGAAAGTTCTGGTTACCGGGGCACTCGGACAGATCGGCTCCGAGCTGGTTCTGGCCTTGCGCGAACGCTACGGTGTCGACAACGTGGTGGCGTCGGATATCCGCATGATGCCCGCCGGCTCAGCGGGGGAGGATGGGCCCTTCGAATACGCCGACTGCACGCGACAGCGAGAGATTCGAGAGGTGGTGCGGAAGTACGACGTGGGAACGATCTATCACCTGGCGGCGTTGCTGTCGGCCGTAGCGGAGGAGAAGCCGCACCTCGCCTGGGACGTCAACATGGGGGGGCTCTACCGAGTCCTCGAAGTGGCACGGCAGAACGGCTGTGCGGTCTTCTTCCCCAGCTCGATCGGAGCGTTCGGACCGGGCACGCCGAATGACAACACACCACAGGACACGATCCAACGCCCAACGACGATGTATGGCGTGACCAAGGTTTCGGGCGAGCTGCTGTGTGACTACTACCACCTGCGCTTTGGTGTCGATACCCGCGGTGTTCGCTTTCCGGGACTGATCTCCTATGGCGCACCACCGGGTGGTGGGACGACCGACTACGCGGTGGAGATCTTCTACGAGGCGGTTCGCCACCAGAGGTACACCTGCTTTCTGGACCCGGATACGCGTCTGGATATGATGTACATGCCGGATGCCGTAAAAGCGATCATCGAGCTCATGGAGGCTGATCCCGACAAGCTCCACCATCGAAACTCGTTCAACATCACGGCCATGAACTTCACTCCGGAGGAGCTGACCCAGGCCATCCGGAAGCATGTGCCCGGGTTTTCCATCGACTATCACGTAGATCCCGTGCGCCAGGCCATTGCCGACTCCTGGCCCGATTCCATCGACGACACCGCGGCGCGGGAGGAGTGGGGATGGGCGCCTGACTACGATCTCGAGAGCATGACCGCCGACATGTTGGAAAAGCTGACCGAGAAGCTTGCGACGCCCGGACCCAATATCTGACAACGGAGACCTATCACCATGGCAATCGATCGCATCGAAAAAGTTCTGGCGCAAGAGCTCGAGGAGCTCGGGAGCCAGGGCACGCTCAAAGGCCAGGAGCAGGTGATCACCGATCTGTTACCGGGAGACGGTGCCGAGGGGCCCCGGTATCTGCTGGCGGGAGAGGGTGACCGCCGGTTCCTGCGGATGAACTCGAACAGCTACCTGGGGATGTCTCTGGTCCGGGAGGTCGTCGAGGCCGAGGAGAAGGCGGTGCGCACCTTTGGCACCGGTCCGGGGGCGGTACGTTTCATCAGCGGCACCTATCAGCCCCACATCGAGCTAGAGCGCCGGCTGGCCGGGTTTCACGGCCGCGAGGCCTGCATGATCTTCAGCTCCGCCTACGCCACATCGATGGGCGTCCTGCCACCGCTCATCACGGCGGAGACGGTTGTCGTCAGCGACGAGCTGAATCACAACTGCATCATCAACGCGATGCGGCTGGCGCGGCCCCAGGAGAAGAAGATCTACCGACACCTGGATTTAGGAGAGCTCGACACCCAGCTGGCCGAGATGGCCGGCAAGTGCCGCCGGGCGATCGTGGTAACCGATGGGATCTTTAGTATGCGGGGCGACCACGCGCCGTTGCCCGAGATCATGGCGGTGGCCCGCAAGTACGACGACCGTTTTCCCGAGAATGTCCTCGTGGTGGCGGACGACTCCCACGGGGTGGGTGCCTTTGGCGAAACCGGTCGAGGAACGGAGGAGTACACCGGCGGCGAGAGGGTGGACCTGCTGATCGCGACGCTGGGCAAGGCGCTGGGTATCAACGGAGGTTATGTCGTGGGCAGCCGGCAGATCATCGGTTACCTGCGTGAGAAATCGCCTTTCTACATCTATTCGAATCCGATAACTCCCGCCGAAGCGGCCGCAGCCTGTGCGGCAGTGGAGATTCTCTCGGGGGCCCGCGGTCGCGAGCTTCTGGATCATCTGCGATCGATGACCGGGCGGTTCGACCAGGGGCTGGTAGATCTGGGTTTTGAAACCATCCCGGGGGAGCACCCCGTCGTACCCCTGATGGTTCGCGACACCGCCAAGACCACGGCCATGGTCGAGCATCTGTTCGGCAACGGCATACTCGCCACCGGGTTGAAGTTCCCGGTCGTGCCACAGGGCGACGAGGAGATCCGTTTTCAGATCTCCGCCGATCACTCCGCGGCCGATATCGACTACGCGCTGCAGGTGCTGTCCGACTTCAAGAGTTGAAGTCGGCCGGCTCTCCGGTGAGTCCCTACTGGAGAGAGAAACGAACGGTGAGGTTGAGATAGACGGCCACCGGTTTGCCCTCGCGGGTGGCCGGCTCGAATCTCCAGGTCTTGGCGGTATCCGCGGCGGACTCGGTAAGCCCTTCGGGCAGCCCTTTGAGAACCTTGACGTCGACTACACTCCCATCGACGTCGATCACTGCCTCGAGCAACACCACACCCTGGATCCGCGCTTGCCGGGCAGCCTCGGTGTACCGGGGTTGAGGAGCGAAGATCTTCTTGGGCGGCAGCACGTCACCACCAACCCGGAAAGGGCCGGGGCCGCTGATGCCGAATGCCGGCGGACCCTGCGGAATTCCAAAAGCCTCGTCGATGTCCGAGTCGATGTCGGCATCCGGGACGTCGATCTCTTCCACCACAATAGGCTCCGGCTCGTCGGGTGTCGGATCGGGAATGGGAATCTTCTTTGTCTTTTCGGGACGTTTTGGCAGCTGTTGCTGGCGTTGAGGTGGAGGTGGCTGAAATTGTACTTGCTGGACGACATAGGCCTCTCGCTCGGTGCCGACATAGTGAATTTCACCCCCGAGATCCGGCATGTAGACCACAAAGAAGATCAGGTGCAGGATCAGGGCCACACCGATGGCGATGCGAAGGCCCTTCTTGTCCTCCTTCTCATCGAAGTCGAGAGTCGGCACGTGCCCGAGGTGAACCCGAATGGTCTTCGGCTTCGGCTCTCTGAAACGCGACCAGGTGTAGCTCTTGTCGAACATCGAATTCCGATCTTGGGAAGCGGCCGCCGAGACCTACAGCTCGGCCGCCAGGCCCTTTGTCAGTTTACAAGGGTAAGTGACCGTCGGGGGACATCAGCTACCCACGGCGGCAAGCGGGGGGCGCTCGAGACCGATTATGGGCGCATTTGCCGCTCGCAGCAGGAACTCGTCGGCGAGCAGCCGGTAGGCGACGGCGCCGGTGGAGGAGGGGTCGTATTCGAATATGGTCCGGCCCTCCGCCGGGGCTTCGGCCAAGCGGACATTGATGCGAATCTCGATGCCAAACACGTTCCTGCCAAACAGCTCTCGAATCCGCAGCACATTCTCGCGGCTCAACTTGGTGCGATAGTCCACCATGGTGAGAATGAGCCCCAGCAGATGGGTCCGAGTGCCGAATCTCTGGTAGAGCCGATTGACCGCATGCAGCAGGTTTCGCACCCCTTCGAGGGCGAGGTAGTGGGGAACCACCGGAACTATGAAGCTGTCCGAGGCCACCAGGGCATTGAGCGGCGCCAGCGAGAGAGTCGGCGGGCAGTCGAGGAAGATGAAATCGAACTGATCGGCCACCGGTGCCAGCGCCCAACGTAGCCGGTCTTCCTTGCGGGGCAGCGGCCCCAGATCTTGGTCGAGACTCACCAGGTCGGTGGATGCGGTGACCAGAAACAACCCGGCCACCGGTGTGGCGCGGACGGCCTCGGCGACCGGTAACGAGCTCAGAAGAACATCGGCCGAAGAGGGGCCGAGAGCCGATCTGGGAACACCGAGGGACAGGGAAGTGGAAGCCTGGCTGTCGAGATCGACGAGCAGTACGCGTTTGCCTTTGGCTGCCAGGGCTGCGGCCAGACTCACAGCGGTAGTGGTCTTGCCGACGCCACCTTTCTTACTGACGATAGCCGTGATCATGGAGCGCGAGGGCAGAACTCTATTCGCCGCCGGAAGACCCACTTTCTTCGATCGTAACACGGCGGGTGTGACCGGCACTGTGAAATCTTTTTGTCCGGCAGGAAGTCGCTGGGAAGCTCGAAACCGGCCCCACCAGACCGCTTTCTCGGGCTGCTAAGGTGGTCGGTGTGAGTGTGAAAGGGCATCTGTGGACCCTCGGCGGCTACCTGCGGCGGCAATGGCAGACCGTGACGCCCCCACCGGCGCGTGAGTGGGGGTTGCAAATCGAGGATCCACGGATGGGCGCGGTTCGGATCAGCGGGCGATTGAGCGAGCGCGATGAAGGCGGCCCGCTGCTGCTGGTGGTCCACGGTCTGGGGGGATCGAGCGAGAGCCCCTACGCGGTCAGAGCAGCGGCATCCGCCTTGGCGGAGAGCTTTTCTTGTCTACGGATCAACCTGAGAGGTGCGGATCGAAGTGGTGAGGATATCTACCACGCCGGTCTGAGCGCGGATCTCCATCGAGCGGTGACCAGCCCCGAGCTCGCCAGGTTCCAGCAGATCGTGGTTCTCGGCTACTCGCTGGGTGGGCATGTTGCGCTGCGGTTTGCGGTCGAAACCACGGACCCCCGCGTCAGGGCGGTCGTAGCCGTCTGCTCACCCCTGATGCTGGCACCCGGAGCCCGGGCGATCGACGGCCCTTCGGGCTGGCCTTACCGGCGCTATCTGCTCGCCAACCTGCTGGAGTGTTACGAAAGAGTGGCTGCCCGCAAGCCGGTGCCCACACCGGTTGCCGAGGTTCGTCGTCTGCGCAAGATCGAGCACTTCGACGACCTCGTGGTCGCACCGCGCCACGGCTTTGCCGATGCCCAGGACTACTATGCGCAGGCGAGTGTCGGCCCGATTTTGGAACGACTCTCCCGGCCGGCCATGCTGGTGGCCTCGGAGACCGACCCGATGATCCCCCCCAACGCCGTGCGACCGAGTCTCGACGGTCGATCGCCGCTCGAGGTCAAGTGGGTGGAGGAGGGAGGGCACCTCGGTTTCGACCCGCAGCTCGACCTCGGGATCGACGGTGCAAAGGGCCTCGAGGGACAGGTGCTGGCCTGGATGACCCGACACCTTTAGAACGAAGCACGGGGGGTTGAGGCCCTTCGCGATCGCGATGGGGTATCCTTGCTCCACGGCCATGCCCCAAACTGCTCGTCTGCTCGTCCCCAACACCGT
>CALILB010000390.1 GCA_938016625.1 uncultured bacterium
GACGATGGGGCGCCCAACTTCGCCATGCGCCGGTTCATCATGGGCGAAGGGGGTGGTATGCCTCGTCACACCAACGAGGTGGAGCACGAGCAGTATGTGCTCAAAGGAAAGGCCCGGGTGGGAATCGGTGACGAGGTCTTCGAGGTCGCCGCCGACGATGTGCTCTATATCCCGGCCAAGACTCCCCATTTCTACGAGGTGGTGGAGGCCCCCTTCGAATTTCTGTGTGTGGTTCCAAAATCCCCCGATCACATAGAGATCCTCGACGACGCTGGCGACTAAAGGAGGGAAACGTGAGCACCGACTCCTTGCCTCCGTCGAGATCGAGCCGGGCAGGGCGAGTCATCGGGCTTTGCGCAGCCCTGCTGATCGGCGCCTCGGTCCACGCCACGGAACCGACTACCAGCTCGCGGTCAAGAACGGCCTACGACGAGCTGCAAGAGTGGCGGTTCACCCAGGAGTCCTTCCCGATCCCTGAAGGGGGCATCGAGTTCGCCCTCGACACCGCCGTCTGGGTGCTCGAATCGGGTCGGCTCTGGGTGCAAAAACCCCTGCCGGACGGTCCCGTCACCGGCCTCGTTTTCGAGGGCGTGGGTCGGTTCGAGCTGGGGGTGCCCGATCCCTTCGAGCTGGCCCAACTGCGGCGATTTGCCGAGGAGCCGGAGCTCGAGCGCATCGATGAGCAGTTCTCGCAGATGGTGCTGAGGTTTGCGGACGAGCCCCCTTTTCAACTCCCTGATCTACCCCCGGGAACAGACTATCGACCTCACCGGCTGGCGGTGGAGCGGCACGATCACTGGCTGCGGATTCGACACGACGATGTCGACGCCGCGGTGGTGACGGCGCTGCTGACCCCCGGTGCCCGCCTCCTCCGCGCCGAGATGAAGACCGACTCCTGGAGTTGGCTCACCTATGACTACGACAGCCGACGGTTGGAAGAGATCCGGCTGGACAGGTTTCAGAAGAAGAACTCCTTTGTCGAGCGCTGGTTGGGTCTCGATCGCCCCGAGGATCGGCGCGCTGACGGACGACCGGGGAGGGAGTGGCCTCAGGCCGTCGACATCGAGCATGTCGAGATCGTCGGAGATCTGACCAAGCCCGGTAAGTATGCGCGGACCGGACTCAGCCTGACCCACCCCTTTGACGGGCGGTTCGAAGTGACCGTCCGTTTGACCAATGGCCTTGACAACACCCGGGCGATCCAGCTCTACCTCCACCCGCTGGCCAGGGTCAGCCGGGTGACCGACCGGGAAGGTAGGCCGCTGCCGTACTTGAGGGACCACATTGGGGGTCGTAGCTCAGGGCTGGACAACCGAGTCTACGACGACTCGTTGATCGTGCTGCTGGAGGAGCCCTGGCCGGCGGGGGAGTCGAAGGAGCTCGGTATCGAGTACGAGATCGAGCTGGCCGGATTTGGCCCGGGTCGTCTCTGGTATCCGGCCGGTCAGTGGATGGAAGTGGGTCTGCGCGATCCGCATACGGTGCGATTGGCGCTCACCAGCCGGGAGAGTCACACCATCCGTGCGGTGGGGAGGCCGGTGGAGGAGTTGATCGAAAACGGCCGCCGGACTTCGGTCTGGGAGCCGGAGGAGCCGGTGCGGATGGCGACTTTCACCATGGTGAATCGTTTCCACGAAAAGCGCGTGGAGGGGAGCGAGGGATCGGAAGTCGTCGCTTTTGGCTCGGTCGACGGCTATCTGTCGCCGGCTCGAATCGGCAGGGTGGCCGAAGAGATCTTGGAGATCGTCGCCTTTTTTCAAGAGCTGTTTGCCGCCAGACTGGAACCCCCACAACTCCAGGTCACGCTCATCCCGGCCAACCATGGCCAGGCCTTCGGTGGCTTTCTCCATCTTGCTGACGCCAGCACCGTGCGCTCACGCAGCGGTGTCCGCGAGCGATTCCTTGCTCACGAGGCCGCCCATCAGTGGTGGGGCTCCCAGGTGGGGTGGAGCAGCTATCGGGATCAGTGGCTGAGCGAGTCCTTCGCCGAGTATGCGGCCATGTTGTACGTCGAGATGGCTTTGGAGAGGGGTCCAGAGCTGTTCGAGGAGATGCTGAGGGTTTACTTCGACGAGCTCAACGGCTCACTCAAGACGATGTACAGCGGATTCACCCGGGCCGGTCTGCCCCGACTCAACCGTGAAGGTGCCGATCGCATAGGTCCCATCGGTCATGGCTACCGCTGCGCCACGGGGGACGTGCCCACCGCCTATCGTTCACAGGCCTACCGCAAGGGGGCGCTCGTGCTTCACATGTTGCGAGTCCTGTTACGGGATTCGACCGGTAGCGACGAGGCGTTTTTTGCGACTCTGAGAGAGTTTCTGGACAGCTACCGGGGCACGGTGGCGAGCACCGAGGACTTTCAGGAGATCCTGACGCGCACGGTTACGGGCGACTGGTCCTGGTTTTTCGACCAATGGATCTACCGGTCCGAGATCCCGACCTTCCGTTGGGATCACGAGGTGGTGCCGGCGGCGCCTGGAGAGGGGAGCTACAGGGTACTGCTCGAGGTCGGCCTGGAGAACGTGCCCGACGGGTTTCGGATGCCGGTGCCGGTGACGATCGAGCTGGCCGGTGGCCGGTCCGAGAGAAGATCGATTCTGGTGGACGAGCCGGAGGAGTCCTTCGAGCTGGTGGTCCCCGGTCGACCCACGAGGGTCGTCTTCAATCCCGACAACGCGGTGCTGGCAAAGGTGAAAGGGCGTTAGCGCTCGGTCTGCTCAGACTTTGTACTGGTGAAACATGGCGGCCAGCAGTATCAGCTCTGGATGAGAGGCGGACAGTTTGGGAAGAACCAGACGTATGTTTGATCGGTACTCGGAGAGTTTCTCCAGGAGCGATCGCAGGTCGTCCTCTTTGTCCCAGCGGAGCTTGTTCAGATCCAGGATCAATCGGCTCTTGCTCCGTGCCAGAGAATTCTGAATTTGCTGCGCCAGTTCTTCTGCACCAGTAGCCGAGAGCACGCCCTCCAGCCGCAGCCACACCTGCTTCTTGGCATGCTGGAGGTCGACCTGGATGGAAAGTTCCGGGATCGAGATCTTGTGCGGGACCTCCTCCCAGAGATGAAACGCGCTCCAACTCTTGCCAGGCAGACGGTAAGTCGTCCGTACCAGCTTGGGATGCTGGAAAAGATCGAGTTTGAGCGTCAACCCTGTCCATAACGCAGCGCCCACGGCCAGCACGGACTTGAACCGCTCCGCCAGTGTGGGAGACCCCAGCTCCGCGTGGATTCTTCTCTGCAAATCGTGGACCCAGCGGCGGACCTTTGCATTCGGTCCGAACAGTCTCCCCGCGAGAAACACGGGATAGGCATTCCGCAGTTCTTTGCCGTAATACTTCGCCTTCTCGCGCAGAAAGGGATTCGGAGAGTTCTTGAGCTTCTGGTATCCGAGCAGCCGCGTCTCCTGGATCCGGATGATGCTCGGACCGAGCCTTTCAAAATCCTGTTCGTAACACCAGTGCTGAATATCCTCGATCTGGCCGGGTGACAACGTCGGGTGTTTGATCATCGTGGTGAAACCGTCTCCCCGTCGATAGAAAAGCTCGGGGTCCTTGACGTACACCTCGTGCAACAAGTTTTCCTCGAGAATCCGTTGGTAAAACGGCGTGCCGGGCACAGGTCCATAGATCATGAACTGAGCCAGCGTAGGCTTGAGCTCCATCAGCTTGTCCAGCTCTTCCGCCACCACATTCTCGTTCTGGTAATCAAACCCGACGATCATCGAGGTCAGCACCGTGATGCCGTGCTGACGAAAATCCGTGAGGATTTTCTCGATCGGCCTGCCCTGTTGCTTGGCGTAACCTGATCGCGTACCCTCGTAGCCGATCCACAAGCCATCGATCCCCATCTCCAGGATTTCCTCGACCCTGTACTGGCTGATTGCCTTGACGCTAGCGAAGGCGAAGATCGACAGGGTCTTGCCGCCCTCCAGTACGCGTTGACGGAATGCCATTGCGCGCTTCTTGTTGAGGAGGAAATCCTCGTCCACAATCAGAAATCTCAGCTCCGGGTCCATGTCCAGATAGCGCTCTACGACGGTGTAGATGTCCTTGCCCTCGGGCAACAGCTTGATGTGTTTTCGCTGAAAGTAGTGCGAGGTGCAGCAGAAGTCGCAGCCGTTGGGGCAACCGAGCCCCGCGAAGATCTTCCCCGTTCCCGATACGGGCAGGGAAAACACCTTCAGCCGGCCCCCGATCAGCGGGTGCTTGTACGGCATCGGGATCTCCGGTTCGCCCAACAATCGGCGAAAGAACGCTACACCTTCCTCGCGGCAAATGAAGTCGGCGTAGGGTGCGAGCACCTCGTCGCTCAAAACCGTCCCGTAGCCGCCAAGGACGATCTTGCTTTGGGGAGCATACCGGCGGATCAAGGCGACCATCTCCTTCATTTTGTGATGCACGGCTATGAGAAAGGTGATGCCCACGTAGTCGTAGCCCTTCTTGAGCTCGCGGATGAGCTCGCGCGTCGACGGGTACTGCAACACCACGGTGGGAGCGTCCAGATTCTCCGCGATGTATTCGATGGAATAGTGGGTGTTGACCGTCCGTGGACTGAAGATTCCCTGAGCGCGCGTGACTTGGCTGAACAGCAGCTCATACCCCACCGAGGGAGCGTCGCCGCACTTTGGACCCAGGGGACGACACACGCTGGTCAGCAGAACCTTCTTTGGCATGGGCTGATCCTCCTTGGAAATCTTCTTTTCGGCCGTGGTCAGCGTAGCACGGTGGTAGTGGGTTTCTAAGCGGACTCGCGCATGCGGTCCAGCGACGGCGAGCCGGAGGCGCGCGGCATATCTACAGCAGAGGCAACAGGGTAAGGTGGTTAGTGGCAGGGGCCGTTGGTGCCGCCGAGCATCTCGCAGACATCGTCAGCCGACAACAGCCCACGCTGCTCGAGCAGCAGGGCCAGATACTCGGCAATGGTCACCAGATCCCACTTGACCAGCTCACGGGCCTCCTCGCGGCTGAGTGTCTGGTGTCGGATGGCCAGATTGAGCAGTGCACTGGCCACATCGTCGGCGCCGGGACGCTGCCGATCGGTGATCTCGGGGAGAATGTCTTCGCTGGTTCTGTGCATGTTCAATCTGCGCCTCTCGCGGTGAACGTTATCCAACTGCAGGTATATCTTTCAACGTATCCAGTCCGATTTCAGTTAGCTCCTTCACTGCGAAGGGAAATCCTTTCTGTCACGCTGCGTCGATTCCGAGAACGAACAAAGGCCGGGCCACCTTTGTAGCCCGACCTTTCTATCCCTGATCCGGCGCCAGGATCAGAGCACGATCCCGCAAGAGCAGGATCAACTCGAAATCGATACCTCGGATTATAGGGCTGGATCCGAGACTCGGCAAGTGAATCTGAACAGGGCACAAAAAAAGCCCCGGTCACCCCCCAAATGGGTGACCGGGGCTGTTGGTTATCTCAGCCGCTCGCGAGCTAGAACCGGTAGCCGATTCCGGCGCTCAAGGCGAACGGATTCAGGTCGATCTGGTGAACATCGCCGCTCGACGACATGTCCACCCACATATACCGGAGAGCCCCCGTGAACACCCACGGGCCGCCGTCCTTGAACGGAACGTCGATACCGACGTTGATGCCAAAAGCCGTTTCGTCGTCGAAATCGAGCTTCCAGCTCTCACCCAGAGCGTTGTAGGTGACGGAGTCGAACTGGGCAAGACCGAGAAAGACCCCGGCAAAGAAGTCCACCCGCTTGTCCGGGGTGAAGTGGTAGTTGAGACCCAGGTTCCAGAGCCTCATCCCGATGTCTTCCTTGTCGGTTTCCCACAGATCGTCGAGATCGACCATCAGGCTCGAGTCGTAGTTGATCCAGTCGAGACCGAAGGCGATTCCGAGGGCCGGCATCACCAGGTACTCACCGTTGATGCCAAAGCCCCAACCAGAGTCGGCCATGAAATCGGTCCGCTCGTTGACCCCGTTCGGACGGTCAACCTGTACGAACGAGTCGTCGCTGGAGGGACTCCAGTAGGCGGGGAAGCCGCGGACGATCCACTTGTAGGGCAGGGCCTCTCGGGTATAGGAAGCGGTCGCCTGACAAGCGGCCTCGGTGTCCCGGTAGGTGGACACCGCCGAGACGGTGTAGGTGTGAGTCCCGACTTTTCTGGGCAATTTGGCGACATCGATGGTGTAGACACCGGCGCCCGCGGTGTGGATCAGGTCGGCGGCGCCCGCCGTGCCGTCGGGCATCGTGATGCCGGTGACGTCGACGTCACCCAGGCTGCCCGCGGTCGTCACCGTGATGACCTTGGTCTCGGGATCGAGGGTCGCGTCGATGTTGCAGGCCGCGACCTTCGGAGTGGCCTGAACCGACGTCGAGCAGGTCGGGTCCTTGGTCCCGATCGTGCTCTTGGCCCCGGCCTCGAAGGTGTACCGACCGCCGGCCGTTGCCGGGTAGGTCCACCGGTTCTCCCCGGCGCTCTTGAGAGCCCCGAGATCGCCGGCGCCGGCAGGTGTCTGCACACCAGTGATCTTCAGGTCGGCACCGTCGGTGCGACCGGTAATGGAAATCAGGTCGGTGTCGGCGTCGTAGGTGCCGGTCAGGCTGCACGACTGCGTCCCCATGGGTCGGCTGCCGAGGTAGGCCAGATTCAAACAGATCTCCGGAATCAGGAAGCCGTACTCCTGACCATCGGAGACGAACTTGATCAGCCAGGCTTTCATCGGCTCCTTTGCCGACCATCTGGGATTCGGCATGATCGCCGGCTTGCCGCCCTTGCGGTAGGTCATCCACTGGAAGGACTCACCCGGCTGGACCGTGTGCCTGGTGACCGTTCCATCGCCCGGTTTGGCCGAGCGAATTGCGACGAAAAGATCGTCCGCATTGCCCTGCCACCCGGACAGCTTGATCGCCTCACGCAGCTCGAACTCGTGCAGGGTGAGCAGGTCGCCCAATTCACCCGCGTCGGTAGCGTGATGGCGGGCAATCGTGGTGGCCGGATTGCCCAGTACATAGATGTCTGTGTATTGCTGCCCCGATGCCGGTGAGCCGAGTCCGGCCACCAGCACCAGCAGGGCCAATCCTGCCAGAGGCAGACTGGAATAGCGTTGCTGATCATTTCTCATAGATCTCTCCTCCTATCTGGAATGCGTCCGCCAGACCCTGCGGCCCAGCAGCGTACTTTTGCTTGGTGGGTTCAGTCCCCCCAGCTGTGTACTGTAGCACGATAATACGTCGCGTTTGTCAAGTCGGGGGATGGACAAAACCCGAACGAGAGCCCCCTTTTCCCTTACCGAGATCCCACTTCCCGGATGAGCCACTCGGACCGATATTCGCGGTGAAGGGGAGTGTCGGGAAAAGACTCGTTGGAGCCGTAGGGGTAGCCGCTCATGGCCCGGAAGGGCAGGGGCTCGACCTGATGGCCCTCGTAGATGTTGCGATCCGCATCTTTGTCCCAACCGTGGCTCTCGAGAAAGACCGTGCGTCGCCAGCCAGCGCCTGGTGGCGCCAAGCCGCCGGCCTCGAAGCGGAGGGTCAGCTCGTCGCCCGGCGCCAGGATGACCGACCGATCATCGGGCTGCTGCAAGAGCGCTCGGACATCGCCATAGCGGGTATAGCGGCCCGGAAAGGGAAGCCAGGGGCTCTCGGTGTCGAGCCGCGCGTAATCGAACAGATGAGGGCCGTTGGGGGCGGTGCGCACCGGTGCCGAGAAGCCGCGGTAGTGGAGATCGGCCACGGCCGGGGCCAGACGCGCTCTGACCAGGGGCTCGTCGTCGGCCGGAGCGAGCGACCAGACAACGCGGTCCCAGGAGAGCCACTGCGTCGCCACGATCCGCAGCCGGTGGGCGCCGGCCGGGAGCGGTGGCGTGTCGACCACCATGGTCTTGGTCTTGCCGGCCGGGTGCCCCATCGACGGCATCAGAGTCTGCCAGCCGTCGGCTGTTTCGACCTCGAGGCGGGGTGGCCAGGTTGCAAGATCTTCCCGCTGGGCCACGGCCAGGTTGAGACTGGCGTCGGCGGGGAAGATCCAGCCGTCGAGCAGGAGCCGAACGGGTGCGGCCGGAGCCTCACCCAGATCGATGGTAAACGTCCAGGGCTCGGCGGCCACCCCCTGGTAGGAACTCGCACTCCAGCCGTCGGCGTAGACCTCGTCGCGGCGTGCTACACGTGTGGTGACCTCTCGACCCGATCCATCCCAGGCCGCTGCAACCGGGTGCAGCTCGCGGGTTCCCAGGACCTCGTCGGGTACTTTTGCGCCGGGGACGATCTTGAGACTGCTGGCCACCTCGACCTCGGCCGGGTGGTCCACGACCCAGAGGCGAACATAGTCGAAGAAGGCCGCCTCCCACAGCTCTTCGGTGACCCGCAGCTCGTAGATGTCTCCACGAGGCCGGGCGCCGTCGACCCGCACCAGCTCCTCGGGATCCGAAGTGGCCCAGACACCAGGCGCGACCGGCAGACCCAGGGGAGCGCCCCAGAGCAGGTCGGTGACAAATTGCACCTGCTCGCCGTCCCAGACATAGAGAAACGGACAGCTCCCTTTCAGGAGCTGCTCTTCGACGATCCATTGGTTGGATTGGACGTCGAGCCGGTTCTGCGGCACACCGTTGGTCCACACGACCCGCAGCAGATCGGCCTTGGAGAGCTGGCCGAGCCCAAAGTGGCTGACATCCGAGTCGGCCTCCTGGAATTGGTAGGCGGTTCCGGCGCGAACTTCGAGGGTGGTGCCCAGCCCATGGAGGTTGTTCTTGCTGTTTCCCTTGTCCAACCCGCGCAGACGGACCGACAGACAGTGGTTGCGGCTCCCACCGTCGTTGTCCAGACGGTGGAGGCCGTCGCCGCCCACCGCTATGAGATCGAGGTCGCAATCCTGGTCCAGGTCGGTTGCCGCCAGGTCGAGGACCGCGGCCGGGGCGTTGTCGAGGGGCAGGGCCTTGAATTGCGGACCGTTCCGCTGGGCGTAGACACTCAGCCCGGCGGGTCCGCCGACC
>CALILB010000391.1 GCA_938016625.1 uncultured bacterium
CGCTGGGCTCATGGTGAGGTCGGTCTGTTGGGGCGGCAGATCTCGATCGCGGCCGATCAAGGGAGGGGGCTGCCCGCCTACAACCTGTGGTCTCCGACCGCGGATGCGTCTTCACTGGTCGAGGAGCTGCTCGCCACCGATACCGAGGTCGATCTCGGGCCGGTCGGGCTCGCGGCCGTCGACATAGTGCGCTTGGAGGCTGGGATTCCCCGTTTTGGGCGAGATTACGACAGTGAGAACCTGCCCCAGGAGACGGGTCTCGAGGAGGCGGTGAGTTTCGACAAGGGCTGCTATCTGGGCCAGGAGGTCGTCGCCCGGCTCCACTTCCGGGGGCAAGCAAGCAGGCTCATGCGGGGAGTCGTGCTCGACACAGACCAGCTGCCGGCCACCGGTGTGGCCCTGCTGGCGGATGACCGCGAAGCGGGTCGGCTGACAAGCGTGGGTCGGTCCCCGCAATTGGATCGGGTGATCGGGTTGTCGATCCTCCAGCGGCGGGCCAGCGAGCCCGGGACCCGGCTCGTGATCGAGGGGACGGGTGAGGAAGGGGAGGTTGTCGAGCTGCCGTTTGTCGAACCGGTAGACCGGTGACCGAGCCCGTCGGTCAGACGGAGAACGAAGAGCCGCAGCCGCAAGAGCCGCTGGCGTTCGGGTTGTTGAACTTGAATCCCGCGCCGGCCATACCCATGACGTAGTCGATCTCGGTGCCCTGGAGGTATCTGGCGCTGATGGCGTCCACGTAGACCTTCAGATCCTCGTATTCCAGTTGAAAGTCGGTGGGGCGTGCCTCCTGATCGAAGTCGAGGGCGTATTCCAGACCGCTGCATCCACCGCCGCGTACGGCCACGCGCAGACCAAAGGAGGCGTCGATGCCCTCCTGCTCGCGGGTGATCTTGATCATGTTGACCGCCTTTGGGGTCAGGGTGATCGGCCCGCCCGTGGGGCTCTGCGGAGCCTCTGAAACGCTGGTGGTGTCCTGTATCTCTGTCATAAAACGACTCCTGATGGCGGCGAATGCCTTGCCAGAGGCGGTCAGTCTAGCCGGATAAGCCCAATTCCACAAGGCAGTTCGGCGGCCGCCGCTGTCCTCGAAAACGCCTGATTACCGCCGGAAATTCCTTTAGTTGATGGGCACCCGGCCCTGAAAGCCGTCCTCGTAGGAGTGATAGAAGGAGAGGGAGGCCTCCGGATAGCGCCAGCAGTAGTAGCCGTCGCCGCTGTCCCAATCCACCAGCCAGAGACCCTTGACCTCGCAACCGATGGAGGCGATCTCCTCGGCCCACGACTCGATGATGGTCTTGGTCGCTTCTTCGAGCTCTTCCTTTCGTTGCTCCATCTCGTCCCGGCTCTGGATGCGATTGACCAGCGCCTCGATCTGGCGCACGGCCGTCTTGGTGAGATCGCGCACCGAGGGAAAAGTGTCGAGAGCTTCTTCGTAGCTGAAAGTGCGGCCTTCGTCGGTCATCGCGCGGATCCTAGCAGCCTTGGCCGCTATGGGTGACAGTGGACATGGCCTGCGATACCATCGCCGGTCGAATCATGACTGAAGCGATGATGCCGGAAAAGCCCAGTGGCCGGATCGAGGTCATCACCGGGGGGATGTTCTCAGGTAAGAGCGAGGAGCTGGTGCGCCGGCTTCGCCGGGCGCTTATCGCCCGCCAGCATGTCCAGGTATTCAAGCCCCTGACCGACAGCCGTCATCCCCCGGAGCTCCTGGTGACACGCGACAACCGGGAGCTGGCCGCCGTCACCGTCGCCGATGCGCTCGAGCTGCGGGCCAAGCTCGAACGGGGTGTTCAGGTCGTGGGTGTCGACGAGGCACAGTTCTTCGACGAGGGGCTGACCGAGCTGGTGATGGAGCTGGCGGATTCGGGTGTCAGGGTCATCGTCGCCGGTCTCGATCAGGACTATCAGCGGCAGCCCTTTGGACCGATGCCACAGGTCCTGGCGGTGGCCGAGTATGTAGACAAGATGCACGCCGTCTGTATCCAGTGCGGTGGTCCGGCCCACTACAGTCAGCGGATCGCCGGTGGGGAGGAGCAGGTGCAGGTCGGCGACACCGAGGACTACGAAGCTCGCTGCCGGCACTGCTATCGCCCCTACAAAGCGAAGTAGCCGTAGGTTGAAGCGGCCGGCCTCCGTGCCGGCCGAGTCCGGGCAGCGACGGCGCGTCGGCAACGGACCGGCGGTCTGCCGCTCCGCTCCAAGAGTGCACGCGCTAGGGTCGTGGGTGATCGGAGGGACAGCGCCTCAGCGCTTAGTCGCTCCGTCGGCAGACCGCCGCCCCGTCACCGCCGCGCGCAGCACGACGGCGGCCGCTTCGTCACTAGAGGTGCCTACGATCACGGTTTTTCGATCGGCTGCGGTTGGTTGTGCTCGTCCACGTGGACGTAGATCACCTCGGCCTCGGTGACCTTGACCACCTTGCGGTCCGTCAAGTGCCGCTCGGCCTCGACAACTACTTTGACGGCTATGGAGGTCTTGCCGATTCGTAGGACGTCGGCGAAGAGGCTCACGAGGTCACCGACGAAGACCGGTTCGTGGAACACGACCTCGTGCATGGCCACGGTTACCAGCCGGCCGGGGGTAAAGCGGTGAGCTTCGACGGCGCCGGCCTGGTCGATGTAGGAGAGGATGATGCCGCCAAAGATGGTGCCCAGGGCGTTGGTGTCCTTGGGCATCATGATGACCCGGATGGCCGGTTCACGATCGCCGGTGGAGCGTGGGTCGGGGAGCGTTTCCGTCATCTGTCACTCCTCATCTTGGCGGCCGCCATCGCCAACTCGAGAGCTTCGGGGGCAGAGCCGGCATTCATCAACAACGGCTCGGATTCGCCGTCGGGAGCCTCGAGCTGCCAACTCTCCACCAGCACGACCGGGATGCGGTGTTTCAGCGCTAGCCCGATCTCGGTCAGGGTGCCCCAGCTGCCGCCGATGCCGATGACCCCCTCGGCGGACAACACCAGTACCTGATTGCGTGCTTGACCCATACCGGTGTAGAGCGCCAACTCGATGTCGGGGTTTGGTGGCGAGGTCACAGGGCTCTCGCCGGGGAGGATACCCACCGTACGACCACCCTCGTCACGCGCCCCACGGGAGGCGGCTGCCATCACTCCACCCCGCCCGCCGCACAACAGCACGGCACCTCGACGAGCGATCTCGCTTCCGACCTCGTAGGCGAGCTTGTCTTGTTGGGGGGTGCAGGTTGCGCCGCCGATCACGGCCAGTTGCATGGGAATTCGGCTCACGACGCCATGCTATCCTAGCCTGCCGACCACGAGCCCCGACCCAAAACCGTTATGGACCCCGCCGACTCCGCTTCACCTGGCACCGACTTGAAGTCGTTCGACGACAAGCAGCTGGTCCTCGCGATACGCGACGGCCAGGAGCCGGCCGTCTCCGAGCTCTACGACCGGTACTCGAACATGCTCGTCGCGCTCTCCTACAGGGTCCTGGGAGATGCCGCCGACTCCGAGGAGGTTCTCCAGGAGGTCTTCCTCCAGGTCTGGAACCAGGCTTCCCGCTACGACCCCGCGCGATCCTCGGTTTCCACCTGGTTGGTGCTCATCACCCGTAGCCGGTCGATCGATCGTCTCCGCAGCCGAAAGGTCAAGGAAAGGACGGCTACGGCCGCCCAAAAAGAGAATCCGGTTACCCATGAATCCCCCGTGGGTGTGAAGCACGTATTTAGGCAGGAGCAGCGAAAACGGTTGCAGGAAGAGCTTGCACAGCTGCCACCGGAACAGCGGGAGGTCCTGGAAATGGCGTTCTATCGGGGAATGACCCAAAGCGAGATTGCGGGCGAAACGGGGATCCCCCTGGGGACGGTCAAGACACGCACGCTGCTGGCGATGAAGAAGCTACGTAAAGCCCTGAGTGACGAGATAAGAGAACTGTTGTGAGTCAGGAATTCGATCCCACCAAAGAGCGAGATGATGCGATCCTGGATCGCCTGCTCGAGAGGCTGAGCCGCTCGGAGGACGCCCTGGAGCGGCTGCTCGACGAGCTCACCGACGAGGACGAGCGGAGGGTCTGCCGGGAGTACCTGGAGACCATCGGGTTGCTGGCCTACGAGGTCGAGCCGAGGCCCCTGGCGCCGGAGGTCAAGAGCCGGTTGATGGCGAAGCTCGAGTCGTCACAGCAGGAAGGCCCGAGTGAGGTCGAGCCGGCCACGGTAGCCTCTTTTCCGTCAAGTGGGCAACGCACTCCAGGGGAGGAGAAAGGCTCGCGCTGGCACGACTGGGCCCTGCCGCTGGCGGCAGGACTGGTCTTTGCGCTCCTGGGGCTCTCCGGCTGGCAGTACGTACAGCTCGAGAAACAGCGCCAGACGATCGATCGGCTGGCCGATCAGCTCGATCAGGTCCATCAACAGACCACCAAGCTGGCGGAGTACCAGGGGAGGCTCGATAGCGTCGACTCCAGACTGGCTCTGGTCACCTCCTCGGGCGTCGAAGTCTGTACTCTCAAGCCGGTCGCCGATCCGGCTCCTGCCGACTCGCGCGGTGTGCTTTTTGTGGCCTCGGATCGTCAACACTGGTATCTGAAGATCGAAGGTCTCCTGCCCTGCCCACAGGGTCGCTCTTACCAGGTCTGGTTTATCAACCAGGAGGGCGTGCCGGTGAGCGGTGGCACCTTCGACCCCAAGGTGGGTGTACGGGTAGAGCTGAGCTCCGAGACCATGCCCGCCGGGACGGTCGCCGTGAGCATCACCCTGGAGCCGGCCGGCGGCTCCCCCGAGCCCTCTGGCCCCGCCGTGCTCTACGGCGACGAGGCCATGCGCATCCTCTAACAGCTACTTCTTCGGTGGTTGGCTGGGTCTTATCTCCACCAGGCTGGGTAGTGCCCGGTCGGGGTAGGAGAGGAGATTAACCACCACCCGGGCGACGTCCTCGGGGGCCAGCCGCCAGTTGTCGCTCGGTCGCCCGCTCGGATGGGAGAACTCGGTCCGCACGCTGCCGGGGAGGATGGCGGCCACCCGGATACCGTGATGACGAAGATCCAGCATGGTGGCCTCGGAAAACCCCACCATGCCGAATTTGGAGGCGTTGTAGGCCGTGCCGCCGGCAAACGGGTTCTTCCCCGCCAGCGACGCGATATTGAAGATCCAACCGGATCCCTGTTGTTTCATGACCGGGGCGACGGCCCGTGTGGCGTAGAAGGCTCCGTTCAGGTTGGTCTCCAGGACCTCGCGCCACTGGTCGCCGGTGATCTCGTCGACCGGGCCAAAGACGCCGATTCCAGCGTTGTTGATCAGACAGTCGAGCCGACCCGCGCTCTCCAGGGTCCACTCGACGAGGCCCTGGACCTCCGCCTCGCTGCGAACATCGGTCGCCCGCCCGTCAATCTTTCCGGGGTAGCTCTTCGCAAGATCGTGGACGGCCGTCTCGACCGAGCTTTGCGAGCGACTACAGAAGCGCACCACCCAACCCTCTTCGAGGAGGGCCTCCACAATCGCGCGGCCGATGCCACGACTTCCACCGGTGACCAGTGCAACCTCTTTGTCGTTTTTGTCCTTCATGTGTCCTCCAGCTAGAACCGCCGAAAAGAGGATATCCCAGGAAATAACGAGCGAGCTCGTACGGTTCTCATTGCAGACAGAGGAGGATGCCGATGCTGATGTTCGACCCGATGTATTTCGTTTTTCTCGCGCCCGCTTTTTTGCTGTCCATCTGGGCCAGCTTC
>CALILB010000392.1 GCA_938016625.1 uncultured bacterium
TGAAGAGATTGCCCAGGTAACCCTCACCAAGGTGGTCTCCAAGCTCGGGACCTACCGTGGGGAGGCCAGATTGTTTACCTGGCTGTGCACCTTCTGCCGGCACGAGATCAGCGCCTACTGGCGGCGGGAGAACCGCCGGCCGCATCAGGTGGATCTGATCGAGGAGATACCCGAGATCCGGGCAACCCTCGAGACCCTGATGGTGGCCAGCGGGGGCGGCCCGGAAGAGACCCTGCAGCGCAAGGAGGTCGCCCGTCTGGTGCAGGTGACCCTCGATCATCTCCCGCCCCGCTACGGCGACGCGCTGGAGTGGAAGTACATCCACGGTCTGACGGTCAAGGAGATCGCCGAACTGCTGCAGGTGGGCCCAAAAGCCGCCGAATCGCTGCTGACGCGCGCTCGCAAGGCCTTTCGTGAGGGCTTCTCCGCCCTCGGTGAGCCCCAGCTGGCGCTGATTCGGAGCTGATTGGACAAAGGTAATGGCATCATGAGCGACATCGACAACCAACAGCCACTGGACCAGGATCGACTGGACGCCGAGCAGGAACAGATCGCCCGGCTGCTTCGATTTGCCGGGCCGCGTCTTGCCGTTCCCACCGAGACATCCGCCCGTGTCAGAAGCCTCGTGCACGATGAATGGCAGGCATCGATCCACGCCCGACGTCGGAGAAGAGCCTATCTGTGGACAGGTACCGGTCTGGCCGCGGCGGCGGCCCTGGCGCTGGCTGCCGGTCTGACGCTGCGCACCGACCCCGTTGCATCTCCGGGGCCACCCCAGCTGGTCGCCACCCTGGAGGCCGGCACCGTCCGTCAGCTGCAACCGGGGGACGAGCCCGGAGCTTCGGGCTCGCGGCTGGCGGCGGGCGACACCGTATTCTCGGGCACCCAGGTCCGCACCGCTGCCGGCACCCGAGCGGCACTCCGGCTTGCCGGTGGGTCCTCGCTGCGGCTGGGGTTCGACACGCTGGTGCGGTTCGAGTCGCCGTCGGAGCTCGTCCTGGAGGCTGGCCGACTCTACCTCGACTCCGGTCTCTTTGGCGAAGAATCGTCTTCGGTGTCGGTCCACACCGATCTGGGCCTGGTCGAGGAGATCGGTACCCAGTTCGAGGTCGATGTCAGAGACCAGGGGCTGAGGGTGCGGGTGCGGGAGGGAGAGGTGAGTCTCGGCCAAGGGGGGCGCGCCTGGGCGGCGCCGGCGGGTGTCGAGCTCTCGATGAGCGAGGAAGGCGAGCTGTCCCGCGGCTCGGTGCCGATCTTTGGTCCCCAGTGGGACTGGATCCTGGAGATCGCGCCCGCCTTCGAGCTCGAGGGCAGCCGGTTGGAGTCCTTTCTGGACTGGGTCGGGAGAGAGACCGGTTGGGAGATGCGATACGCTGAAAGCGGGCTGAAGGTGTCCACCGCCGACACCGTATTGCACGGGTCGATCGCCGGTCTCAGACCCGATCAGGCCCTCGAGGCGGTGCTGCCGACCTGTGGGCTCGCCTTCAGCGAAGAGGGCGGAACGGTCACCATCGCCACCGAGATCGACTGACCGTCCCTCCGGGGCCGATTATGCGCGCCAAGGCCATCATTGCCGCTCTGGCGATCCTGCTGCTGTCGCTGCCGGCCGGCGCAGCGAACCACAAATCCTTCAAGAAGAAAGAGTTCCAGAAACAGTATCGAGGCGTGCTCGTGGACTACGCCGATGGCGACTTCGAGGGCGCCGTGAGCACCCTGGTCGAGATCGAATCGGATGCGGTGGCGGAGTACGGCGTCAAGATTCTGAATCGAATGTGGAAAGCCAAGCTGGGTGTTCTCAAGGATCTCATGCTCGAGGGTGGGCTCGAGGTCCTGGCACCGGTGACCCTGCTCCACGAGGACACCTATGTGGCCTATCTCGACCTGGATAGCCCGCCGCTGGCGCGACACTCGCGCACCATGGCCGCCGATCTGGTGCAGTTCTATTCCGAGCAGGCGGAGAGCCCCGAAGGCCAGCTCATGGCCAGCGGTCTGATGGCCAGCCTGGCCGGCCGCTTTCAGGAGGCCTACCTCGACTCGGCGGCCTCCGAGCTCTTTGCCCTCGCTCTGGAGGTCGACGCCGACAACGTGGCGGCTCTCCAAGGCCTGGCCGGGATCTACGAGCGACGTGGCGAGTACGAGCGCACAGTCGCCTACCTCGAAGAGTTGGTCCGCATCGACCCTCTCGAGCGGGAGGGGCGACTGCGACTGGCAGTGAATCTGGTGCGGCTCGACCGGCAGCGCGAAGCCGGCGAGACCCTGCGCCAGCTCATCGATGAGCCGGGAGGCGACTGGATCCTCTCCCTCGCCTATCAGGAGCTGGCTCGCATCCTGACCGAGAACGGGGATTTGACCTCGGCCCGCTCGCTGCTCGAAGAGGGCACCCGTCGACTCCCCCGTGATCCGTCGATACCGATTCAACTGGCCTATCTCTCGGACCGGGATCAGTCTGTCAACGGCGAGACCGATCTTCTCCTGTCTCTTCAGCGTCGAGTGACAGCAGGAGGCGTGTCGCCGCGGTACCTCTACAGCCAGATACCAAAGAGCGCGCTCGAGGATCTGCGACGGGCCCTGCGCCTGGAAAGAGACGACCGTCTGTTGCTGCTGGCCGGCGCGCTCGACGGCCGGGACCGCTTCGAGGCGGCGGAGGCGGGTTCCTAGATGCCCGGAGCCGCGAAAATCGGCCGCAGCCTGGCCTTGCTGATGGTCTCGATTCTGCTGTTGGCGGGCGCCGTCGATCTCTTCGCCGATGACGCCGGACGGATGGACTACGCTGGTCGTTCGCTGGTGGATGTTCTTCGGGACTTCCAGGACCGCGGTCTGAGAATCCTCTACAGCAGCGACCTCGTCCGGCCCGACATGATGATCACCAAGACACCGACCGCCACCACGCTGCACGGAATTCTCGAGCAACTGTTGGCACCCTACGGTCTGAAGCCCGCTATCGGTCCTCTGGGCAGTGTCTTGATCGTACGCAAGGAGATCAAACCCATCCCGGTGACCATCGTCCACCCGACCTCGCAGCAGGCCGTCTTTGGCGAGATCGAGATCGCGGCAGAGGTGGATAGTGAGACCGAGCTCGACCGGGTGGAGTTCTATGTCGACGACCTCCTCATGGCCACCGTCGTCGATCCTCCCTACCGTGCACTGATCGATGTCGGCGAAGACAACATCGATCGGGAGTTCCGAGCGGTCGCCTACGGCATCTGGGGTGGCAGGGGAATCTCGACGGTCGAGACTGAGCAGGTCGAGTTCGAAGATGAAATGGAGATTGCCCTCAAGCAGGTCTATGTCACCATCACTCGCTCGGGGAATCCGGTGACCGACCTCGAGCCCGAGAACTTCACCGTGGTCGACAACGGGACGACGCGTGACCTGGTGACTTTCGAGCGTGGCGACGTGCCGCTGACGGCGGTGCTGTTGGTGGATGCCAGCGAGAGCATGAAGACGGGGTATATCGAGGCCACCACCAACGGGTCGCGGGCCTTTATCAGCCGCATGAACCCTCTCGATCGGGCCATGCTGATGCTCTTTTGCGACCGCACCCTGGCGGCCACGCCGTTCTCTCGACAGACCGATGAACTGTTGAGACCGTTGCGTGATACTCCCTTTGTCGGTGGCACCGCACTCAACGATCACCTCTACGCCTCGCTCAAGGTGCTCGACAATCAGCAGGGTAGAAGGGTCGTAATTCTGCTCTCCGACGGCCGCGACGTTCTGAGCACACTGCGAATGGAGGACGTTTTGTGGAAGGTGCGTCGCAGCGACACCGTCGTCTACTGGATCCGGCTGCTCAAGCGGGGGCGGGGCTCGTTCTCTTCCGCCTGGCGCGACTACGAGGAGAACTCCCGCGAGCAAGAGGAGCTCGAGCGAGCGGTCAGGCAAAGTGGTGGCCGGATCGTCGCCCTGGCGGGCATCGACGAGATCGAGGGCGCCTTCGACGACATCATGACCGAGCTGCGCGAGCAGTACGTGCTCGGCTATTACCCTGCCAATCGCTCCAGGGACGGCCGCTGGCATCCGGTCAAGGTGAAGGTCGACACCTTTGGCGCCAAGGTCAGGTACAGCACCGGCTACATCGATAAGTGAGTCGGGCTACCATTGCCCGTATGACCGAAGGCAGCCGTGTGGGGATGGCGGTGATCGGGTCTGTTCTCGCTCTGTTGGTCGGAGATGTGGACAGGGCCACGCCCGAGGATCTCTTCGCCGACGTCACCGCCGTGGTCGGGCTCGACTTCGTTCACTTCAACGGCATGACCGGCCGCTTCTATATGCCCGAGAACATGGGCGCCGGAGGAGCTCTTCTCGATTACGACAACGACGGCGATCTCGACCTCT
>CALILB010000393.1 GCA_938016625.1 uncultured bacterium
GGGGCTTCCCGACGAGGAGGTCGATCGGCTGAATCGTGAGCTGCTGGAGCGGATAAACGCCCGGCGGCGGGTCTATCTGACGGCGACCCGGCTCGACGGCCGTTTTGTCATCCGTATCTGTGTGTTGAGCTTTCGCACCCACCGCGACCGGATGGAGACGGCGCTCGCGGACATCCGCGCCTCCCTCGCCGAGCTCCGGGGCTAAACCACTAAACCAACTCGGGATCGGTCACGATCTCCACCAGCGACGGCCCGTCGTGACCCAGGGCCTGCTCCAACGCCCCGTCCAACTCCTCCTTGGCGGTGACCTTGAGACCCAGCGCGCCACAGAGGCGGGCATACTGCGCGAAGTCCGGATTGTGGAGCGAGGTCTGCCAGACCTCCCAGTTGCCGGCGCGTTGCTCTTTCGAGATCTTGCCGAGCTCGTTGTTGTTGAGCAGCACGTGGGTGATCTTCATGCCGTACTTGACGGCGGTGGTCAGCTCGCCCATGTACTGGCCAAAACCACCGTCGCCGGTGATGGCGACGACCGGCCGGCTCCGAAACCGCAGGTCCTCCTCCTGAGTGGCGGCCCAGGCACCCATCGCCGCCGGGTAGCCAAAGCCGATCGAGCCCAAATAGCCCGACATCAAGATCCGCTGCTGGCGGCACTCGAAGTAGCGTCCAAATGAATAGGTGTTGTTGCCCACGTCCACGGCGATAATGGCACCAGCCGGTACCTGGCGATTCATCGCCGCAAAAACCGCCGCCGAGCTCACGCCACGATCCCGGTCCTCGGCCTCCCGCTTGGCCTTCTCCTGCCTCCAGATGGCCCAGCGCTCGGCTACATCCCCTCGCTGATCCGTCTTGCCCCGATGGCCCCCCAGCTCGGCCCGGAGGATCTCCGCTGTCACCCCGATCTCCCCCCACACCGGGACATCCACGGCGTGGAACTTGCCCAGCATCATGGGGTCATAGTCCACCTGGATAGTGGGCTTTTTGGGGGTGATGCCGGTGTGATTGCTAAAACTGGCGCCAAAGACCAGCAGGCAGTCGGACTCGTTCATCAACCAACTGGCGATGGGTGTGCCGCTGCGACCCAGCACGCCGCCGGCCAGCGGATGGTCGTCGGCAATCAGACCCTTGCCCTTGAAGGTGGTGATCACGGGCGAGTGCAGTCGCTCGGCGAGCTCGAGGATCCCGGGCATGGCAAAGCGGGCACCATGCCCGACGATGATGACCGGCCGTTTCGAGCGGCGGATGAGCCCGACCGCTTTGCCCACCGCTACCAGCGGCGGGGAGATCTCACGTGGTGTAACCCGGCCCTCGGGGTCTCCGGCTGGCGCCCCAGGGGCCACCTCCAGTGTCTGCACCTCGTCGGGAAAGATGAGGTGGGAGACTCCCCGGTTCAAGATCGAGCTCTTTACCGCGAGGTTGACCAGTTCGGCGTGTCGGCTGGTAGGGAGCACCGATTGGCTCCACTGTGCCACCTTGCCAAAGGCCGCCGACAGATCGACCTCCTGAAAGGCCCCCGGCCCCAACACCTGGGTCTCCACCTGACCGGTCAGGGCCAGCACCGGGGAGCGGTCCACGTGAGCGTCCCAGAGACCGGTCAGCAGATTGGTGGCACCAGGTCCGGCGATCGAGAGACAGGCCGCCGGCCGGCCGGTGAGCTTGCCGTAGGCCGAGGCGGCAAAGGCCGCGGCGCCTTCGTGGCGGATTCCGTAATAGGTGATTCGACCCGCCACCTCCTGTCGGCGCAGGGCCTCGGCCAGACCGAGGTTGGAATGCCCCACCATGCCCCAGACCTGACGGATCCCCCAGTTGACCATCGTCTCGGCCATCAGATCCGAGACCGTCCTTGTCTGCAGGGCCTCCTCCTCGAAGCCCACATAGACGCCGTCGTCGCGCACCTCCACCGCAAAGGTGGGAACCCCGTCGTCGAAGCCGGGCGCCTTGCCGTTCAAAGGATCGAAGTCCCAGCCGTGCCAGGGGCAGCGCAGCAGACCGTTCTCGATCGAACCCTCCCCCAGGGGACCGCCCTGATGCGGGCACTTGTTGTCGAGGGCGCCGTACTGGCCCTCGATATGGGTCATGCAGACCGTCTGGTGATCGCAGGTGACCGGCTTGACCCGTCCCTCGGCCAGCTCACCCCGCTCCAAGACCTTGCGCCAGAGGAGACGGCGTTGCTCTGAGGTCTCGCCGATCGTGGTGTTGTCGGGCGATTTGTCGGTCATGGCTCTGGCTCCTTGTCTGCGCCGAGGGCGGCTCAAAGGGATTCGACGCCACCGTAAGCAACCCCGGTGAGGTGGGCCACATCCCGCTTCCAGGTGGTCAGGTCCTCGACCCGGAACTGATTGAAGTGAGTGTGTCCGCAGGCGCGGGCGAGCAGCTTCATCAGCTCCACCGCCGCCGCGAAGAACCGCTCCAGCCGCTCCGCCGCCTCATCGACCGGCAGGCGGGCACGCAGGTGTTCCTTCTGGGTGGCGATACCGACCGGGCAGTTGTTGGTGTGACAGGCGCGCATGCCCAGACAGCCGATGGCTTGGAGAGCCGCGTTCGAGACCGCCACCCCGTCCGCCCCCAGGGCTAGCGCCTTGGCGAAGTCGGCCGGGGTACGCAGACCGCCGGTGATGATGAGGGTGACCTCGTCGCGCTTGCCGCGGTGGTCGAGATGCCGCCGCGCTCGGGCCAACGCCGGCAGGGTCGGCACCGAGATGTTGTCGCGAAAGATCAGCGGTGCCGCTCCGGTGCCACCGCCCCGGCCATCGAGGATGATGTAGTCGACACCGATCTGGAGTGCCGCGTCGATGTCGTCTTCGATGTGCTGGGCGGAGAGCTTGAAGCCGATAGGGATGCCCTTTGTCTCCGCTCGCACCTCGTCGGCAAAGTGGCGGAAGCCGTCGACGTCCTCCCACTCCGGGAAGCGGGCCGGTGAGACGGCGGGCTCGCCCGGCTCGAGCCCCCGCACCTCGGCGATCTTCCCCTGCACTTTGGCGCCGGGTAGATGCCCGCCGGTGCCGGTCTTGGCCCCCTGGCCACCCTTGAAGTGGAAGGCCTGGACCCTGGCGAGCTTTTCCATGGAGAAGCCAAAGCGGGCCGAGGCCAGCTCGTAGAGATAGCGGCCGTTGGCCTCCTGCTCTTCGGGGAGCATGCCGCCCTCGCCCGAGCAGATGCCGGTGCCGGCCAGCTCCGCCCCCTTGGCCAGGGCGACCTTGGCCTCGTAGGAGAGGGCACCAAAGCTCATGTCGGAGACAAACAGAGGGATCTCCAGGCGCAGGGGCTTTTGCGCTTTGGGCCCGATGACCAGCTCGGTGCCCACTTCGACGTCATCCAGTTGGGGCACGCGGGCCAGCTGAGCGGTGACGAATTGCAGATCGTCCCAGCGGGGAAGCTCGGTCTTGGGGACTCCCATCGCCGCCATCGGTCCGTGGTGGCCCATCTTGTCGAGACCGTGGGCGGCCAGATTCTGGATAAAGCGGACGTGGGGCTCGAAGGGCACGCCGTGGGGATCCTGGTAGGCCCCCTGATAGGCCTCGCGGTTGAAGGGCTGGGGGTTCTCCTCTTCCCAGGCGACGATCTCCTCGTCGTCGACCCAGACTCCCCCCTCCTCGATCCAGGTAGAGAACTTGTGCAGGCACTCTTTGGGGTTGTAGGCGCTGACCCCGGTGTCGAGCCGGTAGTCCCAATTGTGGACACCGCAGATCAGATCGTTCCCACGCACCGAGCCGTCGGCCATCAGCGCACCCCGGTGGAGACAGCGTCCATAGAGGACCGAGACCTGCTCGTCCCAGCGGATCACCACCAGATCGACGTTGCCCACCAGGGCATGGGTCGGTTGACGGTCCTCGAGCTCGTCCCAATCGACGATCCGGATCTTCTTCAAGGCTGTTTCCTTTCCTTCTGAGGACAGGCGGCGATCGTAACACGGAGACCGGCCGCTTCGTTTCCAGGTACGATGGATGGGTCGGAGATGTCCGGACCCAGGATCAGCCCGTGCGTTATCAGCGTCACCTTCTGCTTGCACTGCCCCTGGTTCTGGTTCTTGCCTGCCAACCGTCCCTCGAAGAGACACAGGAGGTCGCCAGCGTGACTGTCCAGGCTTCGCGTGACCTGCTGGCCGCACACCTCGAGACGCTGGCCGGTGAGATCGGCGAGCGCAATGTCTTTCTTCCCGCAGCGCTCCACGCCGCTGCCGATTACATCGAGGCCGAATGGCGGCGACAGGGCTACGAGGTCGAGCGCCAGTGGTACGAGACCCATGGGATCGAGTGCGCCAACCTGGAGGTGACTCGAACGGGAACCCGGGCACCTAAAGAGATCCTCCTCATCGGTGCCCACTACGACTCGGTCCACGGCAGCCCCGGCGCCAACGACAACGGCACCGGTGTGGCCGCGCTGCTGGAGCTCGCGCGGATGTTCACCGAGGTCGACCCCGGAATGACCGTACGGTTTGTTGCCTTTGTCAACGAGGAGCCGCCGTTTTTCTACTGGAACAACATGGGGAGCATGATCTACGCCGATGCGGCCAAGCAGCGGGGTGACCAGATCCACGGCATGGTCTCGCTCGAGACCATCGGCTACTACAGCGACGAGCCCGGCAGCCAGCGCTACCCGCCGCTGTTCAGACTCTTTTTTCCCGACCGCGGTAATTTCATCGGCTTTGTCTCCAACTTTCGCTCCCGTCCGTGGCTCAAAGAGACGGTTGCGGCCTTCAAGACCCACTCCGACATCCCCGAGCAGCACGTGGCGATGTTCGAAGCGGTCCCCGGTATCGGCTGGAGCGACCATCTCTCCTTCTGGCGCCAGGGTTGGCCGGCACTGATGATCACCGACACCGCACCCTACCGCTACCCCCACTACCACACGGCTGAAGACACCCCGGACAAGGTGGACTACGAGACCCTGACCCGGCTGACGGACGGCCTGTTTGCGACATTCCTTACGCTGGCGGGATCGGGGGCTTGAGGGCTTAGGGGCTTAGGGGCTTAGGGGCTTAGGGGCTTAGGGGCTTAGGGGAGAAAGATACCCGATGTCGAAGCGGCCGGCCTCCGTGCCGGCCGGGGCGGGCGGGGGAACCCAGGGTGACCCGAGCGGCCGCCGTCAGGCCGCGGGTGTTCGGGCCGGCGTAGCATCGTCTTCGCTGCGGAGCCGGATCGAATAGCCGCGGCCCAGGCGTCCGCCCTGCCAGCCCGGGTTCGGGACCGGAGGGGGCTCACCGGAGCGCAGCCATCTCCCGCGCAGCGGAGGCGAGCCCCCGGAGGTCCCAAATCCGGGCCACGATAGGCGTCCGGGCAAGACCTCGGCCGGCACGGAGGCCGGCCGCTTCGTCTGCAATTACCAGTGGGGACTAGACGGTGCTGAGGAGCAGCGGGGCGCCTAGCTTGTCGGAGTAGATGGGGCGGTAGCGCTCGGCGTTGTAGAGCTCTTCGACGTCGACCTGACGGGGGCCGAGCGCGGGATCGGGTAGCTCGACGTGGGCATAGCTGCCGTCGCGGATGGCCACCATCCGACCGCTCACTCCATCGGCGACCAGGTCGAGGGCGATATTGGCAAAGGTGATCGCCACCATGTGGTCGAGGGAATCGGGGTCGCCGGAGCGCAGATCGTAGGTGAGATCGCTGGTCATGGTCCCCTCACCAGTGCGCCTTTTCACCTCCGTCGCCAGGGCGTGGCCGATGTCGACCTTCTTGCGATGCCCGTAGGCATCGGCTTCACCGTACTCGGCGAGGTCCTGGCCCTTCCACACCGCCCCTTCCGAGGCCACCACCAGCGAGTAGTGGCTGGGGTTGTTGCGCTTGTCCTCCACCAGCAGCTCGCATAGATGGTCCAGATCGAATGGGCACTCGGGAATCAGACACCGGGTGGAGGTCACATACCCCGTGTAGAGCGCAGTGAAGCCGGAGTCCCGGCCAAAGATGCGAAAGATACCGATCCGCTCGTGCGACCCGAGGGTGGTGCGCTGTCGGGTGATGAGGTCCTTGGCACGGGTGATGGCGGTGGAGAAGCCGATGCAGTACTCGGTGCCCTGGACGTCGTTGTCCATCGTCTTGGGGATGGCAATCACCGGCACGCCCTGCTGATGGAGATGAGACGAGAAGCTGATGGTGTCGTCACCGCCGATCGTGATCAGGGTGCCGATCCCCAACCGCTCGAGATTCTCCACCACCACGGAAGTGAAGTCGATAACGTCATCCTGCCGTGGCAACCGGGCCAGGGTGGTCTCGTCCATGTGTTCGGGCACCCTCGAGCTGGTCATCCGCAGGGGGTTGGTGCGCGAAGTGTGCAGCACCGTTCCACCGCTGCGATCGATGGTGCGGGTGTTCTCGCGGGTCAGACTCCACACATAGGCCGGATCGTCCCCACCGCTCAGATCGGCGTGGGTGAGTCCCTCCCATCCGCGGCGGATGCCGATGACCTTTCGTCCCATTCCCAGGGCCCGATAGACCACCGACTTGATTACCGAGTTCAGACCCGGGACGTCGCCGCCGCCGGTCAGGATGCCGATAGTGTCGCCAGTCATGAATCCTCGTTTCTTCGACCCAGTCGTGCACCTGGGCCGAGTTTCGAAGGCGTAGCCTGCCCTGCGCGGCTGGGTCCCGTCAAGCTACCAGTAGGCAATCAATGCCGGCTGACAGCCCGAATCAGGGGTTATCGGGCTCTGCGACCACCCCGATCGGAGTGATCCTGATCTCGGACACCTTCATCCGGTTGCGCCGCGGCCACCCCGGTGCCGGGCCCAGGCTCCACCATGCCTGCCCCTGCTCGAGGTAGGCCTCGAGCTCGATCGTCTCTGGGGTATCGATCATGTGCTCGCGGGTTTTGCTGCCGAGGACGAGGCGGACCGGCGTCGGTTGCGTCGAGTCCACCCGCGCCGACAACAGATACCGGCCCGGACGCTCGACGACGAGCGGACCCGCGATCAGATGTTTGTAGCGGGTGAAGGTAAAGATGCCCTTGGATTTCTGACGCTCGAGCGCGTCGGTGTTGCCCCACAGCTGGCCGGCGAGCTCGACCTCTTCTCCCGCCAAGCGAGCACCTCGCAGGCGACGACTGCGGTAGACGCGGATCTCGGGACCAAAGGTGGTCAGATCGGGCTCGAAGCGCGCCGTCAGCTCGAATTGCGGTCCCTGGAACAGCTCATCGTAGAAAGCGGCCCGCGTGTCGAAACCGGGCCGGCGACGTTGCCGGAAGACCCAGTCGTAGGTGCTGCTCGAGGAGACAACATAGTCGTACCTCTTGGCCATCTCCTCTACCGTCATGCCCGTCTTGCACAGGAGCAGATCCCGCTGGTTGGTGTCGAAGTAGACCAGGGGCGGGCGGAGCATGTTCCACTCACGCAGGATGCGGGTCGAGGGCGAAAGATTGGACTCCATCCAGCCCAGCGCCTCCAGCCGGGTCTCGCCATGACGGGCGGCCCAGGTGTGGGTCGCCGGCGGCGGCAGCGCAACGAGCACCGCCGCGATCAGTACCAGGGTCGCAACCCGAGCCTCTGGCCACTGGCGACGAACCCTCTCCTCGAGCCAGACGGCAAAGGTCACCGTGGCCACCCCGGCGGCGATGGCCATGTGGGGCAACAGCGGCATAAAGACCCGCTCGAAGGCGGTCCGCAGCACGGCGCTGTAGAGAACCAG
>CALILB010000394.1 GCA_938016625.1 uncultured bacterium
TAGGTCTTCTGGATCGCCTCCTTGATGTTGGCGATGGCGTCGTCGGCCGGTAGCACCTCGGCCAGGGCGAAGAAGCAGGTCTGCATGATGGTGTTGATGCGGCCGCCCATCCCGGTGTCGCGCGCCACCTTATAGGCGTCGATCACCCAGAGCTGGAGCTCTTTGTCGATGATCTCGTCCTGGATCTCGCGCGGCAGGTGATCCCAGACCTCGTCGGGACCATAGGGGGCGTTGAGCAGAAAGATCGCCCCTGGCGCGGCGCAGTCGAGGATCTCGAAGCGATCGAGAAACTGGAACTGGTGACAGGCGACAAAGTCGGCCCGCTGGACGAGGTAGGTGGAGCGGATCGTTCCCTCGCCAAACCGCAGATGCGAGATGGTCACCGCGCCCGCTTTCTTGGAGTCGTAGACGAAGTACCCCTGGGCGCAGTGATCGGTCTCCTCGCCGATGATCTTGATCGAGTTCTTGTTGGCGCTCACGGTGCCGTCGGAGCCGAGGCCGAAGAAGACCGCCTGGATCCGATCCGCGGGCTCGATGTCGATGTCCTTCTCCAGCTCGAGCGAGGTGTGGGTGACGTCGTCGACGATGCCGACCGTAAAGTGGTTCTTAGGCTTATCCTTGGCTAACTCGTCATAGACCGCCTTGACACAAGCCGGGTCGAACTCCTTGGAGGAGAGCCCGTAGCGGCCCGCGATCAACCGCGGCTCCTCGGTCCACGGCGACAGCCCCAGATCCCGCGCCTCGCGCAGTGCCGTAACCACATCCATGTAGAGCGGGTCGCCGACCGCCCCCGGTTCCTTGGTGCGATCGAGCACGGCCAGCGAGCGCACCGTCGGCGGCAGCGCCTGGACAAACGACTCGACCGAGAAGGGCCGGAAGAGACGCACCCGGAGCACACCGACCTTCTCCCCCTTGCCCAGCAGCCAGTCGACCGTCTCGTGGGTGGTCTCGGCCCCCGAGCCCATCAGGATCGCCACCCGCTCGGCCTCGGGGTCGCCGTGGTAGTCGAACAGCTTGTAGGCGCGGCCGGTGAGCTTGGCAAACCGGTCCATGGTCTCCTGGAGGAGACCCGGACAGGCGGCATAGAACCCGTTGCAGGCCTCCCGCGCCTGGAAGAAGGCGTCGGGGTTCTGGGCCGTACCACGGATCACCGGCCGGTCGGGGGTCAACGCCCGCTCGCGGTGGGCAAAGATCAGCTCGTCGTCGAGCATCGCCGCGAGATCCTCGTCGGCCAGCTCTTCGATCTTGTTGACCTCGTGCGAGGTGCGAAAGCCGTCGAAGAAGTGGATAAAAGGAATCCGCGAGCTGAGCGTCGCCGCTTGCGCCACCAGCGCAAAGTCGTGGGCCTCCTGCACCGAGCCCGAAGCCAGCAGCGCACAGCCGGTCTGTCGCGCCGCCATCACATCCGAGTGGTCGGCAAAGATCGACAGCGCGTGGGTGGCGATGGTGCGGGCCGCCACGTGCATGGAGAAGGCGGTGAGCTCGCCGGCGATCTTGTAGAGGTTGGGGATCTTGAGCAGCAATCCCTGGGAGGCGGTAAAGGTGGTCGTCAGCGAGCCGGCCTGGAGCGCACCGTGGACCGCACCGGCGGCCCCGCCTTCGGACTGCATCTCCACCACATCGGGGACCCCGCCCCAGATGTTGGGCCGGCCTTGAGCCGACCAGGCGTCGGCCAGCTCGCCCATGGGGGAGGCCGGGGTGATGGGATAGATGGCGATGACCTCGTTGGTCCGGTAGGCGACCGAGGCCACAGCTTCGTTACCGTCGATATTGATCTGCCGTCGGGTGGACATGTGTAGGAAGTCTCCTAGACTCAGGCGGTGATGAAGCTAGCAGGCTAGCACGGTGGGTTGGGGGAATGTATACCCCTTGGGGTAGTGTCGAGAGGTGCCTTTTCGCCCACCCGCCAGGGTGGGTCGGAGAACCACCCATAGGGTTCTGGTACGACCGGCGCCGGGGCGTCAAGATAGCCTTGTCAATGCTCCGCCCAGCTGGAGCTGAAGGGAAGCTGCCATGAGAAGAAAGCGCCATCCACCACCACCAAAGCTCGAGGGCATGCGCCCCGAATCGCTAATGATGAGCTACGGCTACGTGCCCGAGTGGTCCGAAGGGGCCATCAAACCGCCGGTCTTCCAGACCTCGACCTTTGTCTTTCGCAGCGCCGAGGAGGGCAAGGAGTTCTTTGCCTGGGCCTATGGCTTGAAGGAACGGGATCCCGGGACCCCCATGGGTCTGATCTACAGCCGGCTCAACAACCCCGACCTCGAGATCCTCGAGACGCGGCTCAATCTCTGGGACGAAGCCGAGGAGAGCGCCGTCTTCTCCTCCGGGATGGCGGCCATCTCGACATCGCTCCTGGCTCTGGTTCCCATCGGCCACGCGGTCGTCTTCTCACGCCCCATCTACGGCGGTACCGATCTGCTGCTCGAGACCATCCTGCCCGAGCGCGGCATCGTCACCCGCGAGTTCAAGGCGGGCACCGAGCCGACCGAGGTGGAGAAGATCTGCCGCGAGCTGAAAGAAGCCGGCACCCCGTGCAAGGTCATTCTCATCGAGACACCCGCCAACCCGACGATGAAGCTCAGCGACATCGAGGGGCTGGCCGAGGTGGCGCATCGCTACGACGCGCTGCTGGCGGTCGACAACACCTTTCTCGGACCGCTTTTCCAGCAACCGCTCAAACACGGCGCCGACCTGGTGCTCTATTCGGCCACCAAATACCTGGGTGGTCACAGCGATCTGGTGGCGGGTGTGGCGCTGGGCTCCTGTGAGCTCGTTTGCCAGGTCAAGCTCTATCGCACCATCCTGGGCACCATGCTCGACCCGCACTCGGCCTGGCTGCTGCTGCGGTCGCTGGAGACCGCCAAGCTGCGGATCACCTGCTCGTGTAAGAACGCCACCCAGATTGCGAGCTGGCTGGCCAAACATCCCAAGGTGGCCAAGGTCCATTTCCCCGGTCTGTTGACCGATGAGCGACAACAGGAAATTTACGATCACCAGTGCACGGGTCCCGGCGGCATGTTGGCCTTCGAGCTCGCCGATGCCGGCGAAAAGGAGGCCTTCCAGTTCCTCAACGCGGTCAAGCTCATCAAGCTGGCGGTCAGCCTCGGTGGCACCGAGTCGCTGGTGGAGCACCCGGCCACCATGACCCATGCGGATGTGCCGCCGGACGAGCAGGAAGCCATCGGCATCACCCCGGCACTCATCCGTCTGTCGGTGGGGATCGAGCATCCCGACGACATCATCAACTGTCTCGACTACGCCCTCGACCAGGTCGGGGCGGAGGCTGAGGTCACCACCAGCGAGAAGTGAGGCGCCAAGTAGAATCGGGGAGCCCCAGATGATCGAGATCCGCAACATCCTCTGCCCGGTCGATTTCAGTCCGATCTCGCGCCGCAATCTGCGCATGGCGGTCGAGATGGCGAATCGCATCGGCTCGCGCATCGTGCTCCATCACAACCTGGATGTGCGGCCGCCGGGCTATCTCTCGGTCTCCTGGATGTGGTCGGAAGATCACGAATCGAAGGAGGAGCAGAAGGCGGCCGAGGTGCCCGCGCGGCTGGAGGAGCTCTTTGCCGAGATTCCCGAGGGGATCGACTACGAGGCCAAGGTCAGCCGTGGGCCGATGGACACGGCGCTCCTCTATCTGGCGCAGGAGCTGCCGGCCGATCTCGTCATCATGGGGACCCACGGCAAGTCGAGCGCCGATCACGACTCGCTGACCGAGCGGGTCATCATCGAGTCACCCTGCTCGGTGCTGACCATCGGCGAGGACTACCAGCCGGAGGAGGTCTTCGACGTCGAGCACACCATGGCTCTGGAAGCCATGAAGTTCCTGGTGCCCGTCGACTTCTCCTCCCGTTCGCACAAGATCCTGGAATTCGCCTTTGCCGTCGGGGAGTCGATGCCCCACAGCGTCGATCTGCTCCATGTCGTCGGGGAGGGCAAGGGCTCACAGGACTCGGCTCAGCGGGACCGGGAGGTCGTGGCGATCCGCAAGAGACTCCAGGGGATGGTGCCCGAGTCGCTGGCCGAGAGGACGACGATCCATGTCCGCACCGGGGACCCGGTAGAGGAAATCCTGAAGACGGCGGACGAGATCGATGCGCTCTGTATCGTCATGGGCTCACACGGCAAAAGCATGCTCAAACGGTTTCTCTTTGGCACTACCACGATGAGCATTTTGCACCGGGCCAAGTGCCCGGTCTGGTTCGTATCGGAGGCGGTTCAGAAGAAGCTCTCCCGCTCCCGGTTCGAAGCCCTCGAATCGTAGACAGGGGAGACAGGTCATGGACTGGCAGCAGGCAAAGGAAAACACGATTCGCTACTGGAGGGATCTGCGCGCCTCCATCGACGGCAAGGACAACGTGGAGCTGCTCCGCGACCTCAACGCGGTCAACGATCTCTGCGACAAGGCCAAGGCCGAGTCCCACGGCAACTGGGGGCGGTGTCACTTCTGTATCGCCTACGACCAGTTCGGCGGCT
>CALILB010000395.1 GCA_938016625.1 uncultured bacterium
CAGCGCCATCAGGGCGGTGTTGCGCGGGTAGCGCTCCGCCAGCGCCTGATAGCAGCGCACCCGGGTGTAGTGATCGACGTCGCCCGGCTTGGTCATCCCCACCACCGGGTGGATCAACAGGTTGGCCTGGAGATCGCGGGCGGCCCGCAGCGTGAGCTCGTAGTGGGCGCGGTGCATGGGGTTTCTGGTCTGGAAAGCGACAATCTTGCGCCAGCCCAAACGACTGAAGCGGCGCCGGGTCTGCTCGGGGGTCAGGCGGAAGCGGACGAAATCGTAGTGGGGCGGCAACTCGATCCCCTCGATACGACCGCCGACGGCGACGTTGTTGGTGCGCTCGAAGAGATGGGCGACACCGGGGTGCTTGCGGTCGAGGGTGCCGTAGACCGCCTGTGCCTTGGTCTCCCGGTCGAGCTTCCACATGTCGTCGACCGTGAGGACCGCCAGCATGGTGCCCTCGGGGTCGCGCAGCGCCAGGGGCTTGCCCTTCTCCAGCTTCTCCGCCACCTCCTCGGTGACGTCGAGGGTGATGGGGAGCGGCCACAGGGTGCCGTCGGCCAGCCGCATCTTTTCGCACACCGACTCGAAGTCGGCCTGACCGAGAAAACCGGTCAGCGGCGAGAAGCCGCCATTCATGAGCAGCTCCAGATCACAGATTTGGCGTGGGGTGAGATCCCACGAGGGCCACTCCAGCGAGGCCTCTTTGAGCTCGGCGCGGCGCTCGTCGTCGACCAGCAGGTCGACCAGAGTGCCGCCGTGTGGGGTGTTCAAATGGTCCACGAGAAAGTACTCCAGTTTGTTGGTTAATCGATCAAGCAATCGAGGCGCAGACGTCCCACCTCTGGCTACAACTTACCGTCCGTATCGGATGATGGGAGGATCTGGACTCGAGCTTTGCAGCCGGGCCCTCCAACGGGCCCGCGGAAGGTGAAGTCTACTCGGGGGTCGGGCCGCGGTCAACAGCCATCTAACGGAAATCGGCCGGCACGGAAACCGATCGGCCGGCACGGAGACCGGCCGCTTCATCTAGCTGACGGTCTGCAGGCCGCTGGCTCTTGCGGCCTGGGCGAGGGCGTGGTCGTGGGTGGCCATCGTGAGATCGGTTTCGAGCTCATCACGCCACATCAGCGCGGTTACCAAGTGGATGGCGTCGAGGGTTCCGAGGGCCGTCGGCAAGGGCTGGGAGGCGCGCGCCAGGACGGGCGCCGACACCTCGACGACCTCCAGCGATGCCGTAAGTCCAAAGACTGCCTCCCGCAGCTGGACGAGCTCCGACTCCTCGAGCATGCCTGCAAGCCTGAGACGGTCGAGGGTGCGCAAGCACTCCACCTCCACGAGGGCACTGGCCACACCTCTCTCGACGGTGTCCCACTGCTCCAGTGCCCCAGCCTGGCGGAGGAGCAACCGCAGGAGGACCGAGCTGTCGACGTAGGCGATCAGCGTTTGCCCCGATCTTCGAGCAGCAGCTCGACAACGTCGACCTCCACCTTTGGCGCCACCGGCAGCGGCACCTTCGAGGGAGGCGGTGCACCCGCTGCCGGCTTACGGATGCGGAGCAGGCCGCGGCCGGTGCTCTCGGGCACGATGCGAGCGATCGGCGTCTGCCGGTCGAGCACGGTGAGGGTCTCTCCCTGGCGGACCTTGCGCAGGTGTTCGCTGAGCCTGGCCTTCAAATCGGCTATGCCCACACTTGACATGACTATATGATAGTCACTTATGGTCACAATAGTCAAATCGGCTTCGGCTCCCCGCCTCATTCCTACTAGACGTAAAGCAGTCTCCGTTTCTTGGTTCTCGGCCGGCACGGAGGCCGATCGGCCGGCACAGAGACCGGCCGCTTCGGGCCCTCGCAGGGCCTGGCGCCTAGAAGGCGTTGCCGAAGCTGAAGAGGATGACGTAGGGGTCTTCTTGCGGCAGTTTGTCCAGTTTCCAGCCGATCTCCACCCGCAGGGGGCCGACAGGGGAGATCCAGCGCATGCCTACCCCGATACCGGGTCTGGAATCTCCGAGATTGACGTTTCGCCAGTCGGCCCAGACGTTGCCGGCGTCAACGAAGGCGCTGCCACCAAAGGTGCCAAAGATGGGAAAGCGATATTCGAGGTTGGCGATCAGCAAGGCATTGCCACCGATCGGCACCAGTCGCGGCTCGGCTTCCGGGTTGTCCGGATCCGGTACAACCAGCAAAGTCTCGCCGGGAACACCCAGGGTGTCGCGCTTGTAGGCGCGGTGGGTGGTGCGACCACCGGCGAAGAAGCGCTCGGAGATGGGGATGTATCTCGACGGCAGATCCTCGGGAACGGTGGGATCGTTCACGGTCGGGGTGCCGACAGGCTCGATGCCCCCGATGCGAAAGCTCGCTGCCAGCACGCCGAAGTGGCCGAGGCTGAAATAGCCCGTCTGTTGGGTGAAAAGCTTGAGGAAGCTGGCGTCGGCCGCGAACAGAGGGAAGGCGTATTCGAGCTGGACGGATGTGCTCCAGCCGGTCGTCGGATCGATGGGGTCGTCGCGATGGTCCCAGGTATTGCTTGGTGTGATGCTGGAAATCCTCACCTCGCTCAGCTCACGATCGATCTCGATCGCTTCGAGAGCGGGATCGACATCGAGAGTGTCCACGAGCCGGTAGTTGTAGAGGATGGCGTGCCGCTGGCGATTTGTGTAGCGCTGGAGGAAGACCTGGCCGCCCTGCCGCCGGGAGTCGAAACTCTCTCTTTCCTCGGCGATATAGAAGAGCGAGTACGTGGTCGGGATGTGGGCACGCCCGATATAAGACTGCCGTATCAGGGCCCGGCCAAGCTGCTCGCGTTGGCTGTAACGCAGGTCGATCCGCCCACCCAGGGCGCGGCCCATGAGATTGCTGTGGGCGAAGCCGAGGATGCCGCTGAAGCCCGCCTCCGAGTCGAAACCCGCGCCGTAGGTGACCCGTCGGTTCTTCCCCTCCTCCACCCGCACCAGAACATCGCGCGCGCCGCTGAAGGGCGTCCCGGGCGACCGACGAATCTCGACCCGTGAGAAGACGCCGAGATCGTAGAGCCGCCGCTGCGCCTCCAGCAGTCGGCCCGCACTCAGGGTCGAGCCGGGCCGCAAACCGATGGCCCTCCGTAGCACCGAGGTGCGGGTCTTTTGATTTCCCCGGATGATGACGCGGTCGACCACGCTCTTTGGTCCCTCGAGGACCTGGATGCCGATGTCCACCAGGGTCCGCTCTTCGTTCCACTCCTGCTCGGTGGAGAGCTGGACCACAGCAAAGCCCCGTTCCTCGTAGCGGGCGCGGATGGCGTCCAGAGATTCATCCAGCAGACGCGGGTGAAACGGACCACCCGGTCGCAGAGCAAGGCCTTGTGCGAGCTCGTCCGCATCCAGCTCCTCGACTCCGTCGAAGCTCAGACCCACGACCCGGCGCTGGGGTCCCTCTTCGATCGGAATAATGACTCGCAGCCGGTCGTTTTGGCTTTCGATCTGGGGGGGACCGACTTCCACTTCGTAGAAACCGTTGAGCAGATAGTAGGAACGGATGTTGTCGATGTCGTCGTCCAGAACCTGATCCACCAACCTGCCCGATCCCTTGACAAACAGCCGTCGCGGCGAGCTCAAGATGAGTGGCGCCAGGTCGAGCTCCGAGATGGCCTCGTTACCGACCAGTTCCACCGACTCGAGCCTGTAGACAGGGCCGGGCTCGACGGTCAAGCTGAGCTCGAGGATCTCCTCCGAGCGCTGCTCCTGCCAGTCGACCTCGACGCGGTGGTGACCCTGCTGCTGGTAGAAGTTGCGGATGCGAGAGGTGGATTGGAGAAGCATGACCTCATCAAAACGCTCGCGCCCGAGAAATGGGATCAGGTCTCTTTTATTCAGGACCTTGAGATCGGTACCGGTGACTTCGATCTCGAACCGGGGACCGATCGAGATTGGATAGACCAGGTTGACCCTCTCGTTCTCCCAGTCGATCTCCTCGTGGGCCCGGTCCACCAACGCCAGTCGGTACTCCCGCTCGATGAGCCATCGCTCGAGTTGCTCGGCGTCGGCGCGAACCGTTCGCTGGCTGAATCGCTGTTCCGGCCCTGCCCGCAGCCGATCGTGGAGCTCGTCTTCGCCAAAGGGAGAGATGTCGCCATCGAAGCTCACGGTTCCGACCACGAACGGCGTCCCACTGTCGACGTGAAACACCACCTCGGCCTGTTTGAGCTCGTCATCCACATCCACCGCCACCCGCACCCGCGCCGCCAGGTATCCGCCCTCCTCGAACAGCTCCTGCAGCCGGTAGACACCGCGAATGACCTGGGTCTCGTACAGAGGCTGGGCCGGCTGCACTTCGAGCGCTTCCCGCAGCTCGGCCTCATTGATTCCCGACTCGCCCTCGATCCGGACCTCTCGGACCTGGACCCGCGTCCACAGAGCAAAGGTAACGTCCACGCCGCCGTCCCGCGACGGCAGGGCGAAGGCCTCGATCTCGCCCGCGAGGCCGGAGGCCTGGAGGGCACGAAGACTCTCCGCCACGGCGGTAGGGTCGAAGGCCTCACCGGCACGGATCTCGACCAGCTCCTCGATGTCCTGAACCCGGCCCAGGGGAGCATCGCTGCGGATCTCCACTCGACCCACGAGGGCGGCGGCGCACGCTCGAGCCGTGCTGTCCGAGAGCACCGAGGCCACCGGTCCCGAGCCGACCACGAGCGCCACTAGCACAAGAGCGATGCGGCTCGCGACTACCGCTCCACGCGGCGGGGTTCTTGCGCTATGACACACCACGGCTCGTCCAGTCAGAAGCTCTTCTGCCAACGGACGTCGACCGAGTAGCTGTCGTCGCCGTTCTGGGTCAGGACCAGGGTCATGCCCCGGGTGACCGACCATTCGAGCTGCAGAATCCACTGTTCGGTGGTCGAAGGATCGAAGGAATAGGTGGCGAAAATGTCCCGCGACAGCCGTTCGCCGATGGTGAATCTGGTCGATGAGGGCTCACCGGTGGAGGAGGTCAGCGGCTCGATGCGAAACTGATCCAGACCAAACAGCTTGCGGGTGCGCTCGGAGACCAGCGAGGAGGCTTGCCCGTAGAGCAACGAGGTGGCACGGAGCCCCGCCGCGTCTTCCTCTTCAGTCGTGCCCACACGGGCGAGGGACTCTTCGCCGGTGGTCAGAAGCGCCAGCACTTCGAGGTCGCCCAACGGCGGATCGGAGGAGAAGGTCGCATTGAGCCGTTCGAGCGAGCCCGAGAGGTTGAGGGTGACGTTGTACTCGCGCACACGGGTGGTGGCCGCCAGATCGATAACCGGCTCGATGCGGAATGGGTTGGCAAAGTTGAGCCGGCCGTGCTCGATGCTGTATTTGTTGCCCCCATACTCCAGCGTGCTCTCCCTGTCGATGTCGACCCGCCCAAAAATCACGGGTCGGGCTGCGGTACCGCGCACCACCAGGTCGAGACCGCCGGTCAGATCCGCCAGGTTGTTGCTGACTCGCAATGCCCCTGGGCCATTGATGCTGATCTGGAGTTGGGTCGTGGCCAGCATCGGGTTGGCGGTCTCCACCTGTACTCGCTCTCTTGCGAACAGCCCCTGCAGCATCTGACCCACGCCCATGGGGACATCCTGGTGGTACATCGCGCGCTCGAGATCGATGCTGCCCCGCACCTGCCGGCCTTCGTCGGTGGAGATCAAGACCAGCTCGGCGTCGCCGCGCGACAGCCAACCTTCCGGAAAACGGACATTGAGATCTTTGCCGACCACCTGGAGGCGATACTCGAACAATTCGGGCGCCTCGGGGCCGGGAAGACCCAGCGCGCCGGTTGCCCTTACCTCGCCGCCGGCCATGCGGCCCGTCAGGTTGTCGACGACAATCTGGCTCGGGTAGAAGAGAATGAGACCCTCGACCCGCTCGAGCGAGTGAGGCAACAGGGTGCTGACCACCCGCGCATTGGAGATCGCTCCCTGGCCGTTGAGGACCGGCCGCTCGACCGACCCGCCGACGGTCGCCAGCACATCAAACTGGCCCGCGCGCAGTCCGAGGTCGGGCAACACGAGGTCGAACCACCGGCTTTCGAGGCTGCCCTGGAGTCTGAGATCGAGCGTCCTGGCCTCGTCGGATCGCACCAGGCCGCCCACAAACAGCTCGGTCGAGCCGTCGGGCTCGGCGACAAAAAACGATTCGATACGGACACCGTCCTCCTCCAGCCGCACCACCACCGGCTCGAGATTCTCCACCCGATGTTCGGCATAGTCGGCTTCGAAGTGGTCGAGGCGGACGACCTTGCTCCACGGCTCCTCGGAAGACGGGCTGCCCGACAGCTCCAACTCACCCGAGAAGCGACCGGTGAAATCCGGCAGCTCTTCCTCGCGAGTGAGCTGGGCGATAGCCTGCAGGTCCGTCCCCTCCACCTGGAAAAGGAGCTCCACCCCATCCCGATCCAGTCGACCACCACCGTTGATCAGGAGCAGACCAAAGAGGTCACCGTCGAGGCGAAGCTCGGTGCCGTTCCACTCAACGCGGGCCCGGGCCTCACCCTTGTCACCGAGGCGGAGATCGGCGACGGCCAGGTCCCGCCACACGAGATCGGCTTCGAGCGTCGGACAGACCAGGGTTCCACCCACCAAACCCCGGGCCTCGAGACGACCGGTCAGGGGAGTCGTCACCAGATCGCTGAAAGGCGGGCTGTCGAGCTCCAGCGGCATCGAGTCGATGACGAAATTGAGGGTCTCGTTCTCGTTGTCGATGGCCCCTTCCACCACGATGTCGCCGGCCTCGGTGGCCAACACCGCCCGCCGAAAGCTGGTCATCTGACGATCGAAGTCCAGATCGAGCCGCAGGATGCCGTAATCCACCCCACCGAGGACGGCCGGCTCGAGCTCGGCTCGTAGCTCTCCGACCGGCCGCTCCAGGTCGCCCGAGAGCTCGAGAGCACCGGTGAACCTGCCATCCAGGGGCAGCTCGAAGGGAAGCCAGGCCCGCGCCTCGTCCATCGGCCAGCCCACCGCATCGACAGTCAGGTGGAAAGGTGCCACCGGCTCGTCGATCTCCGGCTCGCCAAGCGGGAAGCTGCCGCTGACAATGAGCCCGGCGCCGGGTTGGCTGAGCTCCAAACGCAGGCGCTCTACCCTGTCCGGGGCGATCGCCAGCGACGCCCTCACCTCGTCGGCGGTAACCCCCGGAGCGCTAACCTCGTACAGCGCAAAGCCGAGCTCGGTATGGAGATTGCCGGGCTCCAGATAGAGAATTCCCTCCGCATCGCCGTAACCGGTGGTGGGATACCAGAGCGGTGGTGTCTCGGCATCTGCCTGGCCGGGCAGCAGACCGAGAAGCTCGGGTGCATCGCCGGTCGTAATCTCGTAGTCGAAGCGACCCGAGTGCGAGTCGAGCTCGTAGAAGCCTGCCGTCCACACCCGCTGTGCCCCGGCTAGCAGCTCACCGGCGACAGTTCGAATCACGCCCCCCTCGATCGACACCGGCACCGTCCCGGTCACGGCGAGCCCTGCCGATTCTCCCTCCGGCGGCTCGATCCTCAGGTCGGCCCAGCCGACGCCCTGTTGCGCCCGCCCCATCTCAAAGCGGTAGTCGAAGACACCATAGACCCGTCCCGCAAACCCATCGACCGGAATCTGCTGATCGTCGAGGAGTCGTTGCAGCTCGACGCCTTCCAGCGACAGATCCACCTCCATCGTCCGCTGGTCGGCCCCGACGTCGAAGGTCACACCACCGGCCACCCGGCCGCCGCCGTAGATCGCGTTTTTGAGACCGAGGCGAAAGCTCTTCTCAGTGCCGGTGGCCGTCAGCACCACATCGTCGACTCTGCGATCCAGCACCCGGAGCGAAGGCGATCGGAGCTCGCCCTGGATGTCTACATTCTTCGGTCGCCAGACGACGCCGCCTGCGAAGGTAAAAGGCCCTTCGACTTGATCCTCGAGGTAACCGATCTGCCTGAAAAAAGATGTCGAGCCCGTCGCCTGGACCCGGACCGTGATCTCCCGGTCGTCCTTCCAACCGGCGTGTCCCTGAATCGCCGCGGTGATATCGGGTCCGCTCACCCGGCCGCCGGCGAGCTCGATCTTTCCGGGGTCGACACCCACTTTGAGACCCACGGCACCGAGGAAGGGGCGGGCCTTTGGCAGGGTGACCTCTACCTCCTGGGCGGCGACCCGCCCCTGGATGTGGAGGCCCGGCCCCCCCGACATGAATCCTTGCACCGCGCGCGCGGTCAGGGCCAGCGGAATCTTCTCATGGTCGAGCTCGAAGACGCCGTCCTCGACCGCCAGATAGTCGATGGTGATCTGCAGCGGTTGCGGACGGGGCTCGGATCGGGCCCGCTTCTGGAAGCGGGGCCAGTTGGGGCCACCCTCTTCGAAGACATCGAGGCGGACCCGTGGTGCATCAACCTTCACCTGCCGCAGCGCCACCGCCGGCTGGCGCCAGCCAAAGAGCTCGGCTTCGACAAAGACCCGCTCGATCTCGAGGATTGGGGGGTCCTCCGGTTCCGGCCCGCCGATTCGAACTCCGCCGACTTCGACCCACAGCGGCAGCAGCCGGAACTCGAAGGTCTCGATCTCCACCTCCCGCTCGAGATAGCGCCCGGCCTCGAGGACCAGACGCTCCCTTATGAGCTCGGAGAGGTATTCGCTGCGCAGGAAGA
>CALILB010000396.1 GCA_938016625.1 uncultured bacterium
GCCAGATGAAGATGGAGACCGCTGCCCGCCATCCCTTCGTCCAGCTTGGGCACAAAAGTCACCGAGGCGCCATGTCGATCGGCAATCATGCGTACGAGCCAGCGGATGACCGTCATCCAGCAACCCAGATCCTCGACCGGCATCAGATCCAGCTCGAGCTCGTATTGCTCCACCCGCTTGCCGTCGAGCTCCGGGTCGTCCGACTCGAGCCGGTCGATGTAGCCCACCTCGGTGTGACAGTACTTGACCCGCCCGGTCACCTCCGAAGCGACTCGCAGGATCTCGTCGGCTATGGCGCGACCGTGAAGATAGGGAGCGCTCTGGTGATAGCTCCGCTGGGCGCGGCCGGTGAAGCGAGCGTCCACGCGATCGAGGATGAGATAGAACTCGAGCTCCGCCAGCGCCTCGAGAGCGAGACCCGTGTTCGACTCGAGGCGCCCGGCTACGGCGGCCAGCAGGTTGTCGGGGGTCTCGAGGCAGGGCCTCCCCTCGGCATCGGCGAATCGACAGACAATGTCCAGCTCGTCATCCGCCCACGGATTCAGATAGGCCCAACGGTAGACGGGTACGGCGTAGATGTCGCTCTTGCCGGTGTCGAACAGCCCCGGGAAGAGGCTCGAGCCGTCGACTCTCTCACCGGCCGCCAGGATCCGCTCGAGATAGGCCGGATCGTTGACCGGCAACCGCAGCTCCCGAAGCTTGCCGTCGAGAGAGGGGTAGCGGAAATTGATCACCCGGATGGGCTGCTGGAGACAGAGATCGATCAGATCGCGGCGCTGCCACTCCGCGGGCAGCTTCCCCAGTCGGCGCACGAGCGGTCGGATGCCGTGCTCGATCGCGTTTCCTTGGTCTTGCATGCTCACCTCCGAGCCGAGAAGCTTAGCAGGTGCTTCCTTGCTAAACTCTCGCCGGCTCCGACGGCGATTTTCAACTCTCGAAAACAAATACGAGGCGACCATGACCGACCCACGTCACACAAAACTGGCCGACACCCTGATCCACTACTCGTGCGAGCTCCAACCGGGTGAGAAGGTCCTCATCGAGGCCGTCGACATCCCGCACGGCTTTACCTGCGAGCTCGTCCGCGTGGCGGCCGAGGCCGGAGCGCTGCCTTTCGTGACGCTGAAGAATCAGACCGTCTGGCGAGCGCTGCAGATGAGCGCCAGCGAAGAGCAGATGGCGCTCATCGCCGATGTGGAGGCAAAGCGCATGGCGGAGATGGACGCCTACATAGGCGCACGCGGCAGCAACAATGTGTCGGAGTGGTCGGATGTCCCGGCCGACCGAATGGCCCTCTTCGAGTCCAATGTCTGGAAGAAGGTCCATATCGACATTCGCGTGCCCAAGACCAAATGGGTGGTGCTGCGCTGGCCCAACTCCTCGATGGCACAGCTGGCTCAGATGTCCACCGCGGCTTTCGAGGACTTCTACTTCGAGGTGTGCAATCTCGACTACGCCCGCATGTCGAAGGCGATGAAGCCGCTACAGGACCTGATGAACGCCACCGACCGGGTGCGACTCGTCACCCCGGGGACCGAGCTGGAATTCAGCATCAAGGACATCTCGGCCATCGAGTGCGACGGCCACCGCAACATTCCCGATGGCGAGGTCTTTACCGCCCCGGTTCGCGACTCGATCAACGGCACCATTCAGTACAACACGCCCACCATCTACCAGGGGGTGACCCACGAGGACATCCGTCTGGTCTTCAAGGACGGCAAGGTAGTCGAGGCCACCAGCTCCCAGACCGAGCACCTGAACAAGGTGCTCGACACCGACGAGGGCTCGCGCTATGTCGGTGAATTTGCCATCGGATTCCACCCCGGGATTCGGCGGCCGATGAAAGACATCCTCTTCGACGAGAAGATCGCGGGCTCGATCCATCTCACCCCGGGCCAGGCCTACGAGGAGGCCGACAACGGCAACCGCAGCCAGATCCACTGGGACCTGGTGCTGCTCATGGACCCCGAGGCCGGGGGTGGCGAGATCTGGTTCGACGACAAGCTCATCCGCAAGGATGGAGAGTTCGTCGTCGATGAACTGTTGGATCTCAATCCGGACCGGTTGACGGCCTAGACACGCGATCGGCCGGCGGGCACCGCGCGCCGCAGGCGCGTGGTCGGGCCGGCCGCTTCATCGATCGGCTACGGGCTGGTACTCGACCAAGAAGAAACATCGCCCGACTCGAAGCCGTCGGCAAAGATCGACTTCGGTCGAGGCTGCATGAAGTAAGCGCCGAGGGCGACATAGGGACCCTGGTAGCCGATCGAGTTCTCGGTGATCTCCCAGGTTCTGGCCGTCCACACCTCCTGATCGTTCCAATCGCGATAGAAACGGTTGTAGTAGACCGCCCCCAACGGTGGTGAGGCGTCGCCGCCATAGTCCTTGTTGGGACCCCCGGTGACAAAACCGGGCGCCGGGCCCAGCGTCGAGCTCTTGTTGTCACCGATGCCGTGGTTGTCGGTCCCCTTGTAGTAGGGGTAGTCGGGCTCCACGACCGCCGCCGGCTTGCCGACAAAGCGATCACGCGAATACTCGTTCTCCGAGTCCCCAAACCAGGCGTGGTAGAACTGAAACGACGAGTGCTCGCCGCCGAGAGCCGCCATGTTGGTCAGGTAGACCATGTTCAGAGTGTTCTGCCCATGGAAGAAGTGGAGAAAGGACTCGGCGTGCTCGACGCACGCGGCCTCGGTGTGCGATCCGGTCTCACCCAACCTCGCCGCCTGCAGGAGAAAGACACCGTAGCCGGCTCGAATCGAGTTGGAGCCCCAGTAGTAGGACCACGACGGCATGCCGTTGCGGTAGAGATCGTCGCTGTCGAAGATGTAGTCCACCTGGTTGCCGATGTTCTCTTTCATGTTGGCCACGACCGCGGCAGTCGCTCCCGGAGTCGAGACATAGGTGAGCGCCGCGTGGGTGTCGTAGCGCATGACGTTGAAGAAGCGGCCGGCCCAGGCGGCCGAATAGAAGCCATCCACATAGGATTTGGCCGAGGTCACGGATGGATCGAGACGAAAGATCTCGGCCGCGGCCCAGACCTTGATCTCGCTGTCCCCTTGCGTTTCCAGCCACGCCCAGGTCTCGAGTGCCGCGGTCCGCAGCGTCGCGGCATAGGCTGTCAGCCCCTCGGCCGCAAAGATCCGCGCCGCCAAGGCACAGGTGCCGGCAAAGACCGCCCCCGACTCGAGGCTCGGGTCCTGGTAGTAGCGGAGATTGCCGTCGACGCTGGGTGGAGAGTCTGCGGCAAAACCGGGCACGTGCATCTGTGACAG
>CALILB010000397.1 GCA_938016625.1 uncultured bacterium
ATACCGGGAAGCGACAAGCTCCTCTATCTCGAGGATGTGGCCACGATCCGCCGGGGCTACGTCGACCCGCCCGAAACCAAGATGCGCGCCACCGGTGAGCCGGGTCTGGCGCTGGCGGTCTCGCTACGTGAAGGGGGAAACATCCTCACCCTGGGCGATGAGGTTCGGGAGACCATTGACAGGGTCCAGGCCAGCTATCCGATCGGGATCGAGTTCGATTTTTCTGCCTTTCAAGCCGATGCCGTCAAAAACAAGGTCAACGACTTTGTCGGCAACCTGATGCAGGCGATTCTGATCGTAATGGTGGTGATGCTGGTGATCTTGGGTGTGCGGACCGGTCTGGTCGTGGCAACGCTGATCCCCATGGCCATCTTCTCGGCCTTCTTCTTCATGTCGATCTTCGACGTGGGAGTCAACCAGGCGTCATTGGCGGCGTTGATCATTGCGCTAGGGCTACTGGTGGATAACGCCATCGTCATGTCCGAGTCGATCATGGTCCAGATGTCAGAAGGCAAACCCGCAGTGGAGGCAGCAGTCGATTCGGCGGCGGAGCTCCGCATCCCGCTGCTCACCGCGTCGCTGACGACCATCGCAGCCTTTCTCCCGTTCTATCTGGCCAAGTCGGACACCGGTGAGTACGTGGCACCGATCTTTCAGGTGGTGACCATCACCCTGCTCTGCTCCTGGGTCCTGTCGCTCACCATGATTCCCATGCTCTGCGTGCTGTTCTTCAAGGTGAAAGAGGCCAAGCAGGAGGGCTTTGACACGCCTTTTTATCGGACATACCGCAAGCTGCTGATGGCCGGACTGAGGCGCCGTTGGCTCACCGTAGCCGCGGTGATAGTCATCTTTGTGGGGGTGATGCAGCTCGCCGGCCTGGTGCCGCAGATCTTTTTTCCGCCCAACGATCGTCCGACGCTGACGGTGGAGCTCTTCCTACCCACCGGAACACCGCTGGCCAGGACCGAGGTGGTGGTGCAGGAAGTCGAGGAGTTCATGAAGGAGAATCTCCTCCTCACCGCCGACGAGATCGAAGAGGGGCAGGAGGGGATCATCAACTGGGCCGGCTACATCGGCGAGGGAGCGCCTCGGTTCTTCCTCTCCTACGGCCCCGAGCAGGCGAGCCCCGAATACGCCATTCTCCTGGTCAACGCGACTTCCAGGGATTTCGTCGACGTGGCGGTTGCCAGGTTGCGCGAGTTCTGCTCCCGATTCCCCGGTCTCAAGGCCAAGATCGACCCGCTGCCTCTGGGTCCGCCTGCCGATAATCCAGTCGAGGTCCGCATCTCCGGCCGGGAGCCCGACGAGGTCTTCCAACTGGTGGACCGTGTCAAGGACAAGTTACTCCAAACTCCCGGCACCCGCGGCGTCGCCGACGATTGGGGTGCCCGTTCCAAAAAGCTCCTGGTGCGGATCAACGAGGCACGGGCCCAAAGGGCCGGAGTCTCCAACCAGGATGTGGCCATTTCGCTCCAGACCGTCTTCTCGGGCTTCGACACTACCGAGTATCGGGAGGGTGACAAGCTCATACCGGTAACCCTGCGCTCGGAGCAGGCCAACCAGGTCGGGGCGATGGCCCGCGAGTCGATCGCCCAACTCGGCAGCGTAAATGTGTTCTCCCAGGCCACCGGCGTCTCGGTACCTGCTGCCCAGGTGGTGGATGCCGAGCTCGTCTGGCAGCCTGCCAAGATCCTGCGCCGCAACCGCCTCAAGACGGTGACGGTGGAATCCGACCTCGAGCCGGGCTACACCGCAAATCAGATCAACCGGAGCCTGACACCCTGGCTTGAGGAGGAGAGCAAGAGCTGGCCGCTGGGCTACTCCTGGGAGCTGGGGGGCGAAGAGGAGGAGGCGACCGAGGCCAACGCTTCGATCATGGAGCAACTGCCTCTGGCTGGCCTGGTGATCGTCCTGCTGCTGGTCGGACAGTTCAACTCGATCCGACGGCCGCTCATCATTCTCATCACGATCCCGCTCGGTCTCATCGGCGTCGTTGTCGGCCTGCTGGTCATGCGTTCCTATTTCGGCTTCATGACCCTTCTTGGGGTGATCTCGCTGGCGGGTATTGTCATCAACAACGCCATCGTCCTGCTGGACCGGATCAAGATCGAGGTCGAGCAGAACGGCCTGCTGCCACAGCTGGCGGTGGTCGAGTCGGCTCAGCGCCGGCTGCGGCCGATTCTGTTGACCACGGTCACCACCCTGGGCGGGCTGCTACCGCTGTATCTGGGAGGGGGTCCCATGTACCAACCCATGGCAGTAGCCATCATGTTCGGGCTGGTGTTTGCAACAGCCCTGACCCTCGGAGTGGTTCCGGTCCTCTACTCCCTCTTCTTCAGAGTGAGCTACAGGAGCTTCTCCTACTGAGGCTGGCATTCATGCTCCTGGTCTGCTGAACTCGGAGGACTCGTGGAGCCCACTTCTTGGAGCCCGGCGGCGCTTTCGACTTCCTATGTCTCCTCGGACTCGTCTTCACGCGCGGGCTTGTCTCTTCTGCTGAATGGTCCGCAGCAGGCCTCCATCATTTCCGCCACCCTGTCGGCACAGGATCCGGTGTCGTTCTCTGCCTCTGAGCCCGTGGTCGCAAAGAAGGCTCTCATCTTCTGATCTATCGCTGGACCACAGCAGCTGGTGCGATCGCTCGCGACGGTGTTGGCTTGACGCTTCTCTTCACCCATTTCGACTCTTCCTTTCGTCTCTCGGTGTTTTTCTC
>CALILB010000398.1 GCA_938016625.1 uncultured bacterium
GCACCATGCCGAGCTCGACCTGCGACAACCCCAGCTCACCCATCATGCTCTCGCCGGCCACCGACATATTGGTGCGCAGGACATAGGCGACAAAGCTCATCGCCACCAGAACGGCGAGGATGTTCCAGCGCACGTGGCCGGGAGGGCCTTCGAGGGGGTGGGGCAAGTTGTTCATGCTGAGGCTTCCGGAGGATACAGCAGATCGAGACGGCCCGGTAACTTTGCTAGGCTCCGCACAGAAAATTGAAGAGGAGGTGTTTCATGGCCGGTCTTGATTGCTCACGCTGTCTCCCCGGAGTCGGTGCCATGGCCATTGTCGTGTGCCTGGCAGCATCGCCTGCATTGGCGCAGGAGCCGGATGCGGAGGAGAAGGATCCCGCTGCGGACAAGGCCGAGCTACCGGTTCGGGAGCTCCCTGCCGATTCCAAGCTCACCACGACCGCCCAGGTGGCGATACGTGGCGCGAGCGTGCCCTACCGCGTTACGACCGGTACCCAGCCGGTCTACGGCGAGGACGACGCCACGATCGCTGCGCTCCACTACACCTACTACGAGCGCACCGACGTCTCCGACATCGCCCGTCGACCGCTGTTCATCTCCTTCAACGGCGGGCCGGGCTCGGGGTCGCTGTGGATGCACCTCGGCTACACCAGCCCCAAGCAGCTACTGATCGACGACGAAGGTTTCCCGGTGCAGCCATACGGCATACGCGACAATCCCCATTCAATCCTCGACGTGGCCGACATCGTCTATGTGAATCCGGCCAACACGGGCTTTTCGCGCGTCCTCGACGACGAGATCGACCGCGAGGTCTTTTTCGGTGTCGAGGCGGACATTACCTACCTGGCCGACTGGATCGACGTTTTTGTCTCGCGCAACGGGCGTTGGCGATCGCCGAAGTACCTGATCGGGGAGAGCTATGGCACCACCCGAGTCTCGGGCCTGGCGGGGCAGCTGCAGAACCGCCACTGGATGTATCTCAACGGAGTCATTCTGGTCTCCCCGACCGGGCTGGGAATGCGCCCGGAGGGACCGGCTCCCCGCTCATCGGTGCTGAAGCTCCCGTACTATGCCGCCGCGGCGCACTACCATGGCCGGCTGGACCAGGACCTTCAGAACCTGGAGCTCGAAGAGCTGCTGACCGAGGTCGAGAACTTCACCCTCGACGACTACCTGCCCGCCCTGTCGCGGGGCGGTTTTCTGGCCGAGGAGGCGCGGCAGGAGATCGCCCGGCAGGTCGCCCGGTACGCGGGGCTCTCGGAGGAGTTTGTCCTCGATCACAATCTGGCCGTGTCCGCCTCGGCCTTCTGGAAGGAGCTGCTGCGCGAAGAGGGCTACACCATCGGCCGACTCGACTCGCGCTATCTGGGGATCGACAGGAAGGACGCAGGGGACCGCTACGATTACCCGCCAGAGCTCACCTCCTGGAACCACGCCTTTGCACCCGCCATCAATCACTACTTGCGCGACGAGCTCGGAATCGAGACCGACCTCCAGTACTACCTTTTCGGGCCCGTGCGGCCGTGGGAAGGTCGAAACGAGCACGATGTGGGCGAGGAGCTCAGGCAGGCGATGGCCCAGAATCCGTACCTCGGGGTGATGGTGCAGTCGGGCTACTACGACGGCGCGACCGACTATTTCACCGCCAAGTACGTGCTCTGGAACCTGGATCGAAGCGGCCGGCTCAAAGACCGGATGCGCTTCGAGGGTTACGAAAGCGGCCACATGATGTACCTGCGCAGTGAGGACCTGGCTCAGTCGAACCAGCACATCCGCGAGTTCATCGAGGCCACCACACCTACCGAGGGCGAAGCCGCCAGCTACGGCAGCGTCCGCGACCGGTAGACGCTGTGGTTTGGGCTCGGCTCAGCCCGGCGGGGCCGCTTCCTGGATCGGCACCGCTTTCCAGGGTCCGATGCCGGTGATCTGGATGACGGTGGGACCTTCGATCCACACTTTATGGATCGCGTGGCGGGCATTGACGTAGTAGTCGCCCGGACCGAACTCGACTGCGCCCTGACGGTCGCTATCGGCACCGAACGCCACTGCCGCCGTGCCGCTGATGACCGTCACCCGCTCATCCTTCGGGTGCCAGTGCGGTGGCATGACAAAGGTGTCGCTGACGCGAAAGCGCACCGTAAAAAGGTCTTCAGCCTTCGGGTCACCGTCGAGCACGGCCATCTCGCAACCGGGCGGTAGCGTCGGCGGGCACGGCTGCCAAGGGGTGCTTGCGGAGCGCACCACGTGCTGGACTTCACCCTCGGCAAATTGCATGACGCCAAGCTCTTGACCGGCGCTTGCGCCTGCGAGGAGAGACAGAACAAGAATGTGTGTGAGTCGTGACAAGCGACCGATCTGCTGTATCTGCAATTCGTGATTCCTTTCGAAGATCGAGAGCTACCGGGCGTGCTCCCAGTCGCCGGTGGACAAGAAGTCCTCCATCCTCCGCCAGAGTGCCTCCAGATCGCAGCGCATGAGGACCAGGTCCTGTTTGCCGCCACCCATGTCTTGGACGTAGTCGGGGATGATGGTCTGCTGCTCGAACCCGAGCTGCTCGAGGATTCCCCGGCCCGCCTCCTGGGGCGCCATCAACTTGACGATGATCTCTTCCACCCGCGCGGCTGTCGCCAGGTCGTAGAGCTCATAGGTCATGAGCACACCAAGGCCCTGGCGCCGGAAGGGCCGCGCAACGATCAGACGGATCTCGCCCAGGTGCTTCTTCCACTCCTCGCCCGAGATCTCCAGCGCCCCATCCGCTACGATCTCCCCGTCGATCTCGGCCACCAACCGCTGGGTAGCTCCGGATTCGATCTCTTCGATCCTCTGCCTAACGACATCGCGTTTGGTGACGTCCCGGCGCAGATAGGCCCGGTCTTCCGCGGGTAGAGCGGCGAAAAAGGCCACCGACCTCTCGAGATCGTCCGCCGTCATCGGACGCATGAGAACTTTTGTACCGTCTTTGAGCTCGACCTGTTTCATCACGACATTTTCCCTCCGGAAAGAGGCCAGCAACAGGCCCGAAAAGGACTTACCTCACTGGCGCAAGTCTACTACCAAAATCGGGCCGAATCGCCCTTGACAACCCGGTTCCACCACCAGGTTACAACTCGGATCCGTTTGCAGGTAGAATGTGCGCTTCAAAAGGAGAAAGGGGAGTATTGATGCAGCAAAAACCGATCAGGCGTGTTTTTCGAATCGCGTTTGTAGTGCTCATAGTGATGGGTGTGTTCTCGATGTCCGCTACCCCGGCCAAGGCGGCCGGATGGGACATCGACTTAGGGGTCTACCTCTGGGCGCTGTCGATGGACGGCAGCATGACGGTCCGGGGTCAAGAGGCCGATGTCGATGTCCCGTTCAGCGATATTTTCGACAACCTGGACTTGGCCTTCTCGACCCATCTCGAAGCCAGGAAAAGGGAGAGCAACTGGGGCTGGTTCTTCGACGTCTACTGGGCCGACTTGGGCATGGACTTCGACAAGGTCACGGGTAACCTCGATATGCAGATGACCTATCTCGAGGCCGCCGGGGCCTACAACACCAGCCGCAGCTTCCAG
>CALILB010000399.1 GCA_938016625.1 uncultured bacterium
GCCCCCTCGCCGGCGCCGTGGGCCCCGCCTCCTGCCGCGGCCGTCCTTCGAGCAGCCGGGCAAAGTCCTCTACCGAGCGCCGTCCCCGGCCCACCTCCAGCAGCGAACCGACGATGCTCCTGACCATGCCGCGCAAGAAACCCGAGCCGATGATGCGGAAGACAAGACCCGCCTCCTGACGCCGCCACTCGCCCACGGAGATCCGCCGCACCGGTTGCGTGTGGCTGCCACCGGAGAGTGCAAAAGCAGTGAAGTCGTACTCCCCCACCAGCGCCGCCGCCGCCTGTCTCATGCTCTCGACGTCGATGTCGGGATCCACCGGCACCGCGAACAGTGATTCCAGCGGCGACAGGGTCCACCCGGAGACAAACCGATATTGGTACTCCTTCCACTCGGCACACTTGCGGGCGTGGAAGCCGTCGGCCATCCGATCGACTTCCATCACCCGTATGTCTTCCGGCAGGCGGCGGTTGGTGCCGTGGAGCAGACCGGCTTCGGGAAACTCCTTCGCCAGCTCGAGGTGGGCGGCCTGACCGCGGGCGTGGACACCGGCGTCGGTCCGGCTGGCGCCGACGATTCGAACCTCCACGGTCAGTAGATCCGAGAGCGCCTCCTCGACTACCTGCTGTACCGTGAGGGCGTTGTCCTGCCGCTGCCAGCCGGCGTAGCGGGTGCCGCGGTAGGAGAGGATCAGTCGATAGACCATCGGGAAGAGGGTAGCCGAAAGAGGAGCAGAAACGGAGTCCAGATCAGGAGATAGACCCAGGGGAAAAGCGGCAACTCGGTGAACTGTGGCAGATAGGACAGCAGGATCAAGCCCGACAGACCGAGCCAGGCCGTGTGCCCACAGATGACGGCCCACGGCAGGATCCAGATCAGATACCAGGGATAGACCGTGGCAGAGAAGAGAATCACGCTGCTGAAAATTCTACCTATCGACGGGACCGGTCGTCGGTCGGTCCAGGCAAAACCCAGGGCGACGAGCAGACCGGCAGCGAGAATCAGCTTGGAGAGAAGTTGAGGGTAATTCCAGGGATAGAACCGATTCCAGAACCCGATCCAGCCGGTTCTGGCCTTGGCCCAGTCGAGCAGCGAGCTCACCCCGTCGGCAGCGTGAGTCTGGTCGAGCAGTCGCCAGAGCGGCTCGAAAAGGGGGCCGTTGAACTCCCACCTCACCCCGTAGGTCACCGCACCGGGTGGTATGCCGCCGGTCAGAGCCACGATCGGTACCAGGGTGACGAGCAGAAGGCTGGCGACGACGACAACAAAGAGCCAGGGTCGGCCACTCTGCCGGGCCCAGGCCGGCAGCCCCACCAACGGCACCAGCTTGGCCAGAACGGCGGCGGCGGCCGCCACACCCGCCATCACGGCTCGCGGCGGCCGGCTCACCAGCGCCACGGCCACCACGAGAATGGCGGCGACACCCAGGGCATCCACATGCCCCATGCCGGCGATCTCGAGGGTCACCAGGGGGTTCCAGGCGTACCAGATGGCCCGACGGTCGGGCACACCGAGCCGTCTTATCAAGAACAGGAGCAGGGCACAACTTCCCAGGTCGAGAAGCGACAGGATGAGCTTCAGCGCCAGCGTCGGCGCCGGCAGACGAGCCGCTATACTAAAGATCGCCATCGCCAGAGGTGGGTAGACCGTCGCCACCTGGCGATGGGGAAGCCGCTCCCAGAGATCGTCTCGAAGGTCATCGAGCTCCGGTGCGTCCGGGGCCAGAAAATAGGGGTTGAGCCCCGTGCCGGCGACCCGGCCGTCCCACACGTACCGGTAGATGTCGTCGGACAGGGTCGCGGGCAACGGCAGAAGAATCAGGCGCAGGCAGGCCGCGACCAGCAGAATCGCCGCGATACTGGAGGAGCGAGCGGCGAGCAGCCGGTCGGCCACCAGCAGGCCCAGAAAAGCCACCGCCAGCCACAGAAAAGTTCGGAGCAGATGTGAGCTCAGCTCGAAGGTCCAGAGCAGCCCCAGGTGGGATACGAGCAGTAGCGAGGCGGCAACCCAGGTTGCCCACCGGCCGGATGACGGCAGAAGGTGAGTGAGGTATGGACCCTCTGTTTTCCCGCTTGATACTGGCACTCTACTACCTCTTTCTGGGCGGTCTCGCCCTCTACGGCGTGCACCGACTGGCCATGGTGGCACTCTACTACCGGACCCGGGGGAGGTCGATTCCACGGCCCCCCGAGCCCGAAAGCTGGCCGGTGGTCACCGTTCAGCTGCCGCTCTACAACGAGCTCTACGTGGCGACCCGCCTGATCGACGCGGTCTGCGCCTTGGACTACCCGGGTAATCGCCTCGAGATCCAGGTCCTCGACGACTCCACCGACATGACGCGACAGATCGTCGCGCAGCGAGTGGCTCACCACCGTGGCCGGGGAGTCGACATCCATCACCTCCATCGGCGCGATCGGCGGGGTTTCAAGGCGGGGGCTCTGGAAGCCGGCTCCAAGCGAGCAAGCGGGCAGTTGCTGGCGGTCTTCGACGCCGACTTCGTGCCTCGACCCGACTTCCTCCGGCAGACAGTCCCGTACTTTTCCGACCCCGGTATCGGGATGGTGCAGGCCCGTTGGGATCACCTCAACCGAGACTACTCGCTGCTGACGCGAGTCCAGTCGATTTTCCTCGACGGTCACTTTGTCATCGAGCATGCGGCGCGCAATCGGGCCGGGCGCTTCTTCAACTTCAACGGCACCGCCGGGATCTGGCGCCGAGAGGCCATCACCGAGGCCGGCGGTTGGCAGCACGACACCCTGACCGAAGACCTCGACCTGTCGTACCGCGCGCAGCTCAAAGGTTGGAGGTTTCTCTTTCTTCCCCAGGTCACGGTTCCGGCGGAGCTTCCCGTCGATGTCAACGCCTTCAAGCGTCAGCAGTTTCGCTGGGCCAAAGGCTCGGTCCAGACAGCCCGCAAGCTGCTGGGGGAGATCCTGCGCTCGCCCTTTGGCTGGCGGGTGAAGCTCGAGGCCCTCATCCACCTGACCTGCAATGCCGCCTATCTCCTCATGGTGGGTCTCTCGGTGCTGGTGTTCCCGGCCATGTTGCTGCGAGCCGACACCGACTGGCCGCTGCTGTTGCTGGTCGACCTGCCGCTGTTTCTCACCGCCTCGGTCTCGGTGCTCGTCTTTTACGTCGTTAGCCAGATCGGCGCCGGCCGTTCCTGGCGACAGGGGCTCCGCCATCTCGTCCCGCTGATGGGCCTGGGAATCGGTCTGGCCATCAACAACGCACGCGCGGTGTTGGAGGGCCTGGTTCACAAAGGGGGCGTCTTCGAGCGCACACCCAAGTATCGGATCGAGCGCAGCGGCGACGGGTGGCGGGGCAAGCGCTACCGGGTGCCGCGAGACCTCTCGGTCCTCATAGAAGGTGTTCTGGCCGTCAGCTTTGTTTTCTGCTTTGGCCTGGCCTGGATTCTGGACATGTGGCCATCGCTGTTCTTTCTTTATCTGTTCCTACACGGGTACACTTATGTGTTCCTGCTGTCGGTCTTGCCGGCCCGTACTTGAAGCGCGATTGATCATGCAGCCCAGCAAACAGACCTCACTCGAGCGCGTCAGCCTGCGGCTGGCCCATCCCGGCGATGCGCCCCTGCTAAAGCGCTGGCGCTCCGAGCCGAGTGTGCGCCGATACCAGCCGTTGGGTCCGGTCTCGGTCAGCCAACTGAGTGCGGAGCTGGCCGGCCAACGCCTGGCCGATCTCTACCGCGGCCGAGGTGAGAAGTTCCAGTGGATCATCCGTTGCCTCGAACAGCCGGTCGGCTGGCTGACGCTGGTGGTCACCAATTGGGACCACGGTCTGGCCGAGACCGGATATGCGTTGTCATCGGCCCACCAGCGGCGGGGACTGATGCCACAGGCCCTGGATCTACTGCTGGCGGATCTGTTTACCAACACCGGGCTGGAGCGGATAGAGGCCCGTTGCGCCGTCGACAACATCGCCTCACAAAAGGTGCTCACCAAGGTGGGGTTCCACCGCGAAGGCCGTCTGCGAGGCTATTTCGTGCTCGGTGGTCGCCGGGTCGACAACTACCTCTACGCCATCCTGCGTGAGGACTTCTTCTCAGGCTAGAGCAGTTCCAAGCTGGCGTACTTTGCCACCAACTTGCGCTTGCCGACACGGTCGAAGAAGACCGTGATCTTGGCGCTCTCGCCCTCGCCCTCGAGGTCCATGATGACGCCATCGCCCAGGCTCGCATGCCGGACGCGGCCGCCTCGGCGCAAACTGCCCGGCGATTGATCCTCCACCTCGGCAGCCGCAGGGGTCCCGCGGCCAAAGAAGGCGTAGGCGCCCCTGGTCCGCTGGTCGTAGAAGAGATCCGGGCTCTCGCTGATCTCCAACAACTCCGGCGGGATCTCAGCCAGAAACGGCGACTCCAATTGATCCTGGTAGCGCCCGGCAATGCGCCGACGGCGACAGCAGGCAAGAAAGAGCTTGCTCTCCGCCCGCGTCATGCCCACGTAGAGCAGCCGCCGCTCCTCCTCGATGTCCTCGCGCTCATCGCTGCTGTTGAAGTGAGGGAGTAGTCCCTCCTCCAGACCCGCGACGGTCACGGCTTCGAACTCCAGACCCTTGGCACTGTGCAGAGTCATCAGCGAGACACCCCTGTCGGG
>CALILB010000400.1 GCA_938016625.1 uncultured bacterium
GGCTCCCGCTGCCGCTCCAGCATGAGCCCGAGAGCCTGCAACATGGGCAGACCCGAGCGCAGCAACGCGGCCAGCTCCTGATTGAAAATGAGCAGCGAACGCATCGGGATCTTCTGGCCCTCACCCCGTACGACGAGCGCCCGCAGGTTGGCCAGCAGACCGCGGCGTCGCAGCTCGAAGAGGTGATAGCCCTTCTTTTCGAGCTCGTTGCGCAGCGTGCGCTCGTCCTGCGCCTGGTGCACCTCGTCCACGACGCGTCCGTCCGGTGTCCCGACTCGGCAAACAAATTCCATTACCGGTTTGTGCCTCCAGCTACTCCGGCCTCACGGCTGGTCGTTCCAGATTACAGGTCAGTATCACCATCAGTGCTTCCTTGCTCGCTTCCTCCTTGGCCAGACCGAGGATCATCGGCTTGGACAACCAAAGGTTCAGGTTGGTGTGAATCAGCTCTTTTGGCTCCGGGTTGCCGAGCTGATGAGCAACCTGAAAACCGTGCAGCTTGATTCGACGGTCGGCCATCAGCGTACCCATACGAAAGGACACCCGATAGTCGTCCCCCACCCGGTAGGCGACCTCCTCCGCTTCACGCGCAACGATACTGGCATCGGCCAGCAGGCGGTAGTTCTGGTAGCGGAGAAGATCCCGCAGCCGGGAGAGCAGGGCCGGGGAGAGACCCCGATTGGCCTCGGGCTCCGCCGTGCCGAGTCCGGCACGGACGATCTTGATCTCCAGGTGGATCGGGCTGGTCGGGTGGTCGAAGTCCGCCAGCAGCGCCACGGCCTGGCGGACGACGGCAGCGGTATCGCGGATCACCAGGGTGTTACCGCCGGGCTGGAGCTCGACTGCGCCGCGCTTGGTGAGCAGAGGATGAATCAGCCCGATCGCCTCGACCGCCGGTTGATGCTCCAGTGTGTAGGCATGCACGACCAGGGGTGGTGAGGCCCCGGTCGACGACTGCGGCGCGGCGAGTACCAGGGCCGGCCAGCCGATCGCCAGCAGGCCGGCGGCAGCCGACAGACTCCAGACGGATCGCAAACCTCTTTTGTGCACTGGGTGGCGAGGGGTGGCCAAGTGGCTATAGATCGAGGGACTCGTCCACGATCATGACCAGAGAGAGGTCTTCCTCGGTCAACTGGTAGATCCTCGCCTGCGGTCGGTTGAGGTTCTCGATGATGGAGGAGGGCTCGGTGGCCGACGCCAGAAAGCCCCCTTCCTCGATCAGGGTGTCGAGCTTCTCCACTTCGGCCACGAGCCCGGGCGGCCCCTCTTCGGCCTCTTGATAGACAGGTGTGGTTCCCGGTACGAGGAGCAGGGTGGCCAACAGTGCGGCGGCCGCGGCATGGCGCCACCAGCGGCCGAGCGGCCGCGAGGTCTCGTTCTCCAGCGCCCGAGCTCGGCGCATCGCGCCGACGGCCGAGCGCACGGCCTCAACATCGGCCTCGGTGACCTCCAGCGTCGGCAGGTCGACAAACAGGACGGCGGGGTCCGCCGACACCGCCTGGCGGCGACACTCGGGGCACTCGCGCAGGTGCGCCGCCACCCGCCGGTGCTCCACTGGCTCGAGCTCACTCGCCAGCAGCGAGACGGGGGCCAGCCGTGCGAGCTCGGCGCAGTTCATCACCGCTCCCCCTCGTCATCGTCACCCGCGTGTATCGAGACCGCATACTCTGGATAGAGACGGACGAGCTCACCCCGCAGCTTCTTACGCGCGGCGAAAAGATGATTGCGAACGGTCGATGGGCGGCAACCGAGAATCTCCGCCACCTCCTGCGACGACAGACCTTCGGCCCCGCGCAGCAGAAAGACCAGACGCTGCTTCTCGGTCAAGCAGGAGGCCAGCCGCTCGAAGATGCCGGCGACCTCGCGGCTGTGCAGCTCCGAGAGCTGCCGCCGATTCCGGCTGTCGGCCACCTGTCGCAGATGATGGCGAACCGGCTCGGTGCTGCGCTCTCGGCCACGCCGGGATCTGAGATGGTCGATGGCGAGGTTGGTGGCGATCCGATAGAGCCAGGTATTGGGGCTCCAGCGCTCGACAAAGGCGTGCCGGTTCTCCCAAACCCGCACAAAGGTGACCTGGACGATGTCCTGGGCCTCGGCCCGGTCCCCCACGATGCGATAGGCCAACTGCATCAGCGGGCCTGTTTTGCGCCGGATCAACTGGTCGAACGCCTCTTCGTCGCCGGCCTGGATGGCGCGCAGAAGGTCGCGATCCGAGGCTTTACCCCACTCGATGCGGTCGCGGCTCTTCGAATGGACGAGAAAAGGCACTGACACTCCCTCTGGCTCTTTTACGATCGGCGGCTCGACTCCGTCTAGTTGTGGCTCTTCCGGCGGGCCCCATGGACCCTCATGGCGGATTATACTGACGGCTTCCGGCCACACTTTGTGAAGGACACTACAAGCGAAGCCTGAGCTCTTCCACCCTCATGTGGCTCCTCTACCAGATCACGACGGCGCTCACCCTGCTGGTGGCGGGACCCTTTCTCCTTCTCAGCCGCGGCCGGCACTATTTGGAGACGCTCCCCGGCCGCCTCGGCCGCCATACTGGTCTCGTACCCGACTCACCCGTCTGGGTCCATGCCGTCTCGGTGGGCGAGGTGGGTGTCGCGGCCACTCTGGTCGAGGCGCTACCCGAGGAGCTTCCCCTGCTCGTTACCACCATCACTCCGACCGGCCAGGAGCGGGCGCGCGCGGCCTTCGGCCAGCGCGCAGCGGTGGCCTACCTGCCATTCGACCTGGGTTTGCCCGCCCGCCGCTTTCTCGACCGCTTCTCACCCCGAGCCCTGGTTCTCGTCGAAGGCGACCTCTGGCCCCTGGTTCTGCGACTGGTGAAGCAGCGGGGGCTGCCGGTGGTGGTGATCAACGGCCGCATCAGCGACCGCAGCTTTGGGCGGATGAGCAAGGTGCGGAGATGGCTCGGACCACTCCTGGGTCGTGTCGACCGCTTTGGCGTCCAGACCAAGGACGATCGTCGCCGGCTGACCGCTCTCGGGGTGCCCGAGGAGAAAGTCACCGTCACCGGCAATCTCAAGTTCGAGTCGGCCTCGCCCCGGGAGCTACCCGAGCTCGAAGCCACGTTGCACGAGCTGGCGGGCAGCCGACCGATCCTGGTCGCCGGCTCGACCATGGGTGGCGAAGAGGAGCAGGTCCTGGAGGCCTTCGAGCAGCTCGGTGGTGGCGATCGAGCGCTACTCATCCTGGCCCCCCGACATCCCGAGCGGCTCGGCGAAGTCGAAAAGCTGCTGCAGACGCGAGACCTGCCGATGGTCCGACGCAGCCGCATCCAGCCCGGTCGGCAGCCGGCGGTGGTGCTGCTCGATACCATGGGTGAGCTGGCTTCGATCTACCGGGTGGGCAGCGGTGCCTTTATCGGTGGCACCCTGGTCCCCACGGGGGGCCATAACCCGCTGGAGGCGGCACGCTTCAATCTCCCCATCGCCGTCGGACCCTCGATGGAGAACTTCCAGGAGATGGCGAGCAAGTTCGACCGGGATCGGGCCTGGCAACGGGTGGCTTCGGCGGCGGAGCTGGCCGCGGTTTGGGAGGAGTGGTTGAGCCATCCTGAGAAAGCTGCCGAGATGGGCGCGCGGGCTGCCGAGCTGGTAACCCGCAACCAGGGGGCCCTGGCCCGGACCCTCGAGATCTTGGCACCGGTCCTCACGGCGGACACACCATGACCACGGCGCTGGAGACACCCACGCGGTCACACTCGCCCTGGCAGCTCTTCTACAGTGGACTCCACACCCTACGCCGGCGTTGGTATGCCACCCGTGCCCGCCGTCTCCCACGTCCGGTGATCTCGATCGGCAACCTCCACTGGGGTGGTACCGGCAAGACCCCGCTGGTGACCGCCGTCGCCGCCCACCTCCGCGACCGGGGACTGGTGCCGGCCGTCCTCTCCCGCGGCTATCGGAGCAGGGGCGAGGGGGTGCGGATCGTCAGCGCCGGCGAAGGTCCGCTGCTGGGTCCGCTGATCGCCGGTGACGAGCCGGTGCTGCTGGCCGGCGAGCTGCCGGGGGTCGCCGTCGTGGTCAGCGCCAATCGCTTCGAAGCCGGGCGGCATGCGCTGGAGCGGGTGGAGCCGCGACCCGAGATATTCGTCCTCGATGACGGCTTTTCTCACCTCGGGCTACAGCGGGATCTGGACATCCTCACCTGTCCGGCGACCGACCCCTTTGGCGGCGGCCGTCTCTTTCCCTCAGGGCGGCTGCGGGAGCCATTGCGGGCGGTGAGCCGGGCCCACGCCCTGGTGTTGACCGGGGCCGAGCCGGGCGCGGGCGAGGAGCTCGCCCGCCGTCTCCACCCCTGGGGCTTTTCGGGCAGCGGCTTTACCAGCAGCGTGCGCCTCTTGGAGTGCCGGCTCGCCACCGGGCAGGTCTTGTCACCGCCGGCCCGGATCGTCCTGGTCACCGCCATCGCCCAACCCGAGAGGTTCGAAAACGATGTCCGCACCCTCGGCTTCGAGGTGGCGGGCACCATGATCTTTCCCGACCACCACGACTACCCGGAGGACGATCTCGCCGAGATCGAGCAGGCGGTGGCCGATCTGCGTGCCGCTGCCGTGCTCACCACCGCCAAGGACCGGGTCAAGCTCCTGGGCCGGCTCGATGTACCGCTGGCCGAGCTGCCGATCCGTGCCGAGCCCGAGCCGGCCTTCTGGGACTGGCTGGATGCCCGCGTGGATGAGCTTGTTCGCCAGGCCCGAGAGGTGGAGGAGCTGGCAGAGTCGGGCGAGCGCGGGCCGGCGGGTGACCAGAGATGACGAGCGAGCCCACCCGTACGGTAGTGGTCGCTCCCAACTGGGTGGGTGACAACGTCATGGCGCTCCCCGTGCTCGAGGCGCTGGCCGCGAGCGGTAGAAAGCTGACGCTGCTGGCCAAGCCCCACCTGGCTTCGCTCCTCGTGCAGGTCCCCGCGGTCGACGAGGTGATCGAGCGTCATGAATCGGATAGCGAGACCGTGGAACGGCTCCGGCAGCCCGTCTTCGACGAGGCGGTGATTCTCCCCAACTCGTTTCGCTCGGCCTCGCTGCCCTGGCGGGCCGGGATTCCCCGTCGTTGGGGCTATCGCGGCCGGCCCTTCAGTTGGAGCTTCCGCTGGCCGTTGCTCGCACCCGGTGTGCGACGCCCGCGGCAGAACGGACGTCATCAGACCGAGGACTTCCGCGAGCTGCTCGCGGCGATGGAAGTGACCGCCCCGGCGAGCTGGATCCCGCGGCTCGAGCTGTCGCCGGCAGCGGCCGAGAAGGGCCGGACTCTGCTGGCAAGAGCCCAGCCCGCTCCCGGCAGTCGACCGCTGATCGGGCTCTTCCCAGGCGCCGAGTTCGGACCCAGCAAGCGCTGGCCGTGGAAGAGGTTTGTGGCGCTGAGTCGAGACCTCAGACGCCGTTGGCCGGAGAGCCGGCAGCTGATTGTGGCTGGGCCAAAAGAGATCTGGTTGGCGGTGAGGATCTACGAGGAGACCGGGAAGATCCATCCGGTCATCGGTCCGGACCTCGATCTGGGACAACTGGCAGCGGTGCTGGCGCAGCTCGATCTGCTGGTGACCAACGACTCGGGTCCGATGCACCTGGCCGCCGCCCTCGGCGTTCCTTGTGTCGCACTCTTCGGGCCGACCGACCCCGAGCGGACCGGCCCCACCGGTGACGACCATCGGGTGCTCTACACCGATCGCTGGTGTTCCCCCTGCTTCCGCCGGCGGTGCCCACTCCTCCACCATCGGTGTCTAAAGGACCTCCAAGCGGAGGCGGTCGGTGAAGCCTGTGTGGAGAATTTGGAGATTCCCCAAAGTTGACGGCGGTAGGGGAGAATATGTACCTGTCCCCAATTTCCCGCATATTGTCGAGCTCGAGATCGCTCCAGTGGGCGCTCCTC
>CALILB010000401.1 GCA_938016625.1 uncultured bacterium
CTTCTCGAGCCCCTTTGGCTCCGAAAGACTCTTGGCCACGACACCCGGACTGATGCGGCGGATCAGACCGCTGAGCACGGCTCGCGGCCCGATCTCGAGCAAGGTCCCCACTCCGCCCACGTCCACCATCCACCGAATCGACTCCACCCAGCGCACCGGTCCGTCTATCTGCCTTACCAGAGCCTGCCTCGCCGCCTCCCCGGTCGTCGCCGGCTGGGCGTCGATATTGGTGACCACCGGCGGCTCAGGCGCAGCAAACGTGGTCGCCTCGAGCTCGGGTGCAAGCCCCTCCCGCGCCGGTCTCATCAAGGCCGAGTGAAAAGGGGCCGAGACGGGGAGCATCACGGCCCGCATGGCATCACGTGCCTCAGCCATCTCCACCGCTCGCTCCACGGCCTCCCGGTGCCCGGCAACCACCGTCTGGATGGGGGCATTGTAGTTGGCCACGTCGCAGACCTGATCCTCTTTTGCCTCGGCGGCGATTGCTGCCACCACTTCCGCTTCGAGACCCATGACCGCAGCCATCGCCCCGACCCCGACCGGCACCGCCTCTTGCATCAGCTCGCCGCGCCGCCGCACCAGGCGTAAGGCATCGGCGAAGGAGAGACAGCCTGCAGCCACCAGGGCCGAATACTCCCCGAGGCTGTGCCCGGCGACGACTACCGGCGCGAGATCGTGCTCGGCAACCACCCGCTGGATGGCCACGGAAGTCGCCAGGATGGCGGGTTGGGTGTTGGCCGTAAGCTGGAGCTCGTCCTCCGGACCCCGCCAACAGAGCTCGGACAGAGAGAACCCGAGCGTGGAGTCGGCTTCCTCATAGGTCTCGCGGGCGACGGGAAAGCTCTCGGCCCATTCCTGCCCCATCCCCACGTATTGCGAGCCCTGGCCGGGAAAGACAAAACCGAGTGCGCCGCCTCCAGCTACCATCGGATCAACCCCGCACCCCAGGTCAGACCCGCGCCAAAAGCCGAGAGCAGAACGACATCTCCCGGTGCAATCTTGCCGTCCCGGTTGAGCTCGTCGAGGGCGATGGGAATCGAAGCGGCGGAAGTGTTGCCATAGCGCTCGATATTGACATACGTGCGCCCTTCGCGGATCTCCAGACGCTGACCGACCGCATCGATGATGCGGCGATTGGCCTGGTGCGGTATGAACCAGTCGACGTCCCCGTGCTGCAACCCGTTCTGACCGAGGACCTCGTCACTCACCTCGGCCAGAGATCTTACGGCGATCTTAAATGTTTCGTTGCCCTTCATCTTGAGGAAATTGAGACTCTGATCCAGAACCGCCTCGGATTGTGGATGCATGCTGCCACCGCCAGGCAAAAAGATGAGGTCACCAAGAGAACCGTCGCTGTGCATGGCGACGCCGAGAACACCTCTTTCGTCCTCGTCAGCGGCTTGGAGGACGACCGCCCCTGCACCGTCACCAAAAAGGACACAGGTGTTGCGGTCGGTCCAATCCGTGATCTTGCTCAGCACCTCGCCACCCACGACCAGCGCGGTCTGGGCCCAACCGGTCTCGAGGAACTGGCTTGCTATTCCTATGCCGTAGATGAATCCGGTGCAGGCGGCCGACAGGTCGAACGCCGCCGCGCCTGGAGCGCCGATGCGATCCTGAATCAGGGTAGCGGTCGCCGGAAAGGCCATGTCCGGTGACACGGTGGCGCAGATGACCAAATCCACCTCGGAGCCCGAGATGCCGGCCGACTCGAGCGCGCGCTCGGCCGCCGGCAGCGCGAAATCGGAGAGGGACTCGTCGGCCGCCGCGATCCTCCTCTCTTTGATCCCGGTGCGTTCCGTGATCCATTCGTCGGTGGTGTCGACCATCTTTTCCAGCTCGGCGTTGGTGAGGACCTTGTCCGGCACCGCCCGCCCGGTTCCCTTGATCAGAGCCTTCACTAGAGGGCCAGCTCCTGGGAACCCTGCTGGCGAAGCAATCGCTCCTCTCGCCGGTGCAGCTCTGCGACGTTCACCTGGATCTTGTTGTGGAGATCGGCCTCGCAGAACTCGAAGGCGCGACGGATCGAGCTGCGGATGGCTTTGGGATTGGAGCGGCCATGGCCGATAAAGCAGCCACCTTGGACACCCAGCAGCGGTGCCGCACCCGTCTCGCGGTAGTCGGTCTGCTGCTGAACCCTTTTGAAGGCCGGTCGAGACAACAGATACCCGAAGCGAGTCCTCCAGGACCGACGCATCTCGTCACGCAAAAGGCGACTGACGTAGGCCGCCAGTGACTCGGCGCTCTTGAGCAGAACGTTTCCTACAAAGCCCTCGCAGACGACGACATCGACACTACCGGCAAAGACATCTCTGCCCTCGACGTTACCGATGAAGTTGAAGCCCGTCGACTTCATCTCCTGAAAGACCTCGCGGGTCATGTCAGTCCCTTTGCCCTCCTCCTCACCGATCGACAGCAGGCCGACCCGTGGCGAGCGGGTGCCGAGAATCTCCTGGGCATAGAAGTGCCCCATGACCGCGAATTGCCGTAGGTGGGCCGGCTTGCTCACCACGTTGGCGCCAACGTCGAGAACCACCGTCTGGCCCGACGGACTCGGGACGACCGCAGCCAGTGCCGGGCGGTCGACACCCTCGATCGTCCCCATCACCATCTTGGCGGAGATCATCGTGGCCCCGGTGTTGCCCGCGCTCACCAGGGCTTGCGCCTGGCCGTCACGCACCAACTCGGCACAGAGACGGATCGAGGAGCGGCGCTTCTTGCGGATGGGAGTGATCGCCGGCTCGTCCATGCCTACGACCTCTTCGGCATGGATGATCTCGATCCGGCCCTTGGGGTCGCCCAGCTTCCTCAATAGACGCTCGATGCGGTCGGCGTCACCGACCAGCAGAACCGAGATCCGATCCTCGACCGCCGCCTGGAAGGCTCCAGCGACCACGGCTTGGGGTGCGAAATCCCCACCCATTGCATCGACGGCGATGTACATGACTGGACGGCGAGGGATCAGCAGCCCCCAAGAGAGTGCAATCTCTGACTCGGGAAACGACCCGGAAATTCTAGCAGAGGACCCGTCAGGCGATTACAGGGCCTCTTTGGGCTCGATCACTTCCCGACCCTGGTAATGACCACAATGGCTGCAGGCTCGATGGGGGATCTTGACCTCGCCGCAGTTTGGACAGAGGGATCCTGCCGGACGACTCAGGCTATCGTGAGCTCGGCGGCGATCGCGTCGAGCTTTGGAGTGCCGTCGCTTCGGATTTGGCATTTTTCAACTACCTTTCGGACTCTTGTATTCAATACTTCTTTACGACTCTTGCCATTCTTTCAAA
>CALILB010000402.1 GCA_938016625.1 uncultured bacterium
TTCTGCCCACGCTCCGAAATGGAGCTCGGTCATTCCAAGTCGCCCGAATCCTACCTCGACAACAGCTACGCTTTTCGCGTTCTCAAAATCCAGAAACGGGGGCGAAGGGTGGTCTTGTCACGGGCCGCCGAGCTCCGATCCGAGCGCGATCAGGCGAGAGCCAAGGCCCAGAAGAACCTGGAGCCTGGGGCCTCGCTGACCGGACGAGTGGCCTCCTTGACCGATTTTGGCGCCTTTGTCGAGCTTGGCGGCGGTCTGCAGGGCCTAGTCCACGTCTCCGAGATCAGTCTGCAGCGGATCGAGAAGCCGTCGGAAGTCCTCAGCGTCGGCGACGAAGTCCAGGTCAAGGTATTGCGCATGGACAAAGGGGGAAAGCGGATCTCCCTGTCCATTCGACAGCTCCAGCCGAACCCCTGGGCCGACATCCAGAAGCGCTTCCCCGCCGGCGCCGTTGTCGATGGCAAGGTGCAGAAAGCGGAGAGTTTCGGTGCTTTTGTCGAGCTCGAGCCGGGACTTACCGGACTATTGCCGACGGCGGCGATGTCCATTCCCCGCGAGACCTCGCCGGCACGGGCCTATCCTCCGGGCAAGGAGGTTCGGGTGCAGGTAGTGGCCGTCGACTCCAGACGCCAACGGATCGCCCTGGCCCTCGAAGGATCTTCGGTCGAGGGGAGCCGGGTCGATTATCAGAGCTATGTTCGCAGCCACAAGACGGAGACCGAGCAGGGCTTCAACGCTCTTGCAGATGCCTTCCGCAAGCTGCAGGACAAGGCCTAGCCCTTTTCCAGGCTAGTACCCCACCAGATCGCGTTCCATCTCTGCCAGCAGGCGACGGTTTTCGCGCCAGCGCGGCTCGTGCCGGACGTGTAGCTTGAGATAGACCGGTCGCTCGAGGAACTCCTCGAGATCGACTCTGGCCGCCGTACCGATCTCTTTGATCTTGCGCCCACCCGCCCCGACCAGGATTCCCTTCTGCCCGGCCCGCTCGACGAGGATGGAGGCGAAGATCTCCACCCTGCCGGGTCGATCTCCCTCCCCCTCGGACTCCTCCCAGTGATCGAGAACCACGGCCGTCGTGAACGGAAGCTCGTCCCGGGTCTGATCGAGGACCTTCTCCCGGATACGCTCGGCAACGAGATAGCGCTCCGGGTGGATGGTGAGCAGCTCGGAGTCGTAGTAGGGCTCACTCTCGGGCAGGTAGTTCCACAGCAGATCGAGCAGGATGTCCGCTCCGTCCCCGGACAGAGCGCTGATGGGGACCACTTCGTCGAAGACCCCCTCGTCGGCGTAGACCTGGATGCGTGGCAAAAGGGACGGCTTCTTGACCAGATCGATCTTGTTAATGGTGACCATCTTGGGCCCCTCGGCCCGCCGCACGAGATCGAGCATGTAGCGGTCACCCGATCCGAAGTCCTCGGTGGCGTCGACGATCAGACACACCACATCGGCCTCATTGAGCGCCGACACGGCACTCTGGACCATCTGACGATTGAGGCGGTGGAGGGGACGGTGGACCCCCGGCGTGTCGAAGAACACCATCTGTCCCCGCTCCTCACTGAGGATCCCGACCAACCGATGTCTCGTCGTTTGGGGCTTGTCGGAGACGATGGCGACCTTTTCCGCCAACAGGCGGTTCATGAGGGTGGACTTGCCCGCGTTGGGTCTCCCCACCAGGGCGACCGTGCCGGCCTTCTTTTCACTCACCCTCTGCTTCCTCACCGGCAGCCAGCTTCTCCACCAATATCGACCTGATACGCCGCCCGTCGATGCGCTCGACCATCAGTCTGAGGCCATGGCTCTCCACCGCCTCCCCGGGACGCGGTACCGAACCCAGCCGGCCAAAGATCAGGCCACCCACCGTCTCGAAGGGCTCTTGCTCGATGTCCACGTCGAACAGCTCGTCCAGCAGCTCCAAGGACTCGCGCCCATCTATTCGCCAACTGCCGTCGGCAAGAGCCTCCTGAATCGGTGCCGCTTCGTCGTGCTCGTCTTCGATCTCGCCGACGATCTCTTCCAGAAGGTCTTCCACGGTGACGATTCCGGCCGTGCCTCCATACTCGTCCACCACGATGGCGATCTGCTGTCTCTGCTCTTGGAACTCCCCCAGCAGCTCGTTCAGCGGCTTGGTCTCGGGAACGAAATAGGGCGGCATCGCGAGATCTTTTACCGACATCGGGGTCTCCGATCGCTGGCCACGGAGAAGATCACGGATGTGCAGCACGCCGATTATGTGGTCGACCGACTCCTGAAAGATCGGAATACGCGAGTGCTTGGAAGAGAGAAACAGGTCGGCGAGGTCATCCATATCGCTGTCGACCGAGGCACAGACGATGTCGATGCGCGGTGTGACGACGCTGCGGACCAGAGAATCCCCAAAATCGATCACACCCATAATCAGCTCTTCTTCGCCGGGGTCGAGGATCCCCTCCTTGGTACCCACATCGATAAAGGCCTCGATTTCGTCATCGGTCACCCCGTCTTCGTCCTCCACCCGCTCGACGGCCAGGGAGGGGAACAGCGGCGTGAGCACAGCCACACCCGGCAGCAGCAGGAAGAGAATCACGCGATAGACCTTTGTCAACCGGCGCAGGGCCCGCTCAGGATCGCGCTGAACAAGCCATCGACCCAGAAGCTCACTGGCGGCCAACACGAGAACGACCGCCACCACCGACCAGAGGGTGGCCCTTGCCGAGCCGGCACCGACAAACAGCCGCCGGAGCGCAAAGAAAAGGGCAAAAGGGACGATCTTGGCGATCCAGCTCAGGAGAAATCGGAATACTTCGAAGCCCGCCGGCCGGTCGTAGAGCTTGAGCAGCCGACCACCACCCTCCTCCGCCCAATGTCGCAGCCTTATCGGCCCACTTCGTTCGAGCAGGATCGAGAGCACGATGGCAAGAATCGTGGCCAGCATCCAGAAGAGGGCGCCCAAAGCCTGGATGAGTGTCAGGGTGCCTTCAGTTTCAATCATCGGCTATCCAAACAGGCCGTAGCGCGGCCTCCAGTCGGTCCATCTCGCCGGCATCGCTCTCATGATCGTAGCCCAGACAGTGGATAACGCCATGAAGGAGCAGGATCTTCAACTCGCGAAGCAGTTGGTGACCGCGCTCGGCCGCCTGGAGGCGGACGGTCGGTATCGAGATGACGATATCTCCCAGGTGACGACCTTCCGGTGTCTCTCTCCCCGGAAAGCTCAATATATCCGTTGTGCGATCGACATTCCGGAATTCGCGATTGAGCTTGTGTAGCTCTTCGTCGCCGGTGAGACGGACGGCAAGCGTCTGTGCATCCCGTGCCAGCGCGCCCACCATCTCTTGGAGCCACGGCTCCAGTATGCGCAGTTGCTCGTCGGATAGGTGCCCGTTGTTCTGAACTTCGATCTCGATGGGAGCCGTCACCCATTGCCTCGCTCAGCCTTGGCCGTCGGGCCCTTCCTCCAGCTCCTGTTTCTTGCGCTCATCGTGCCGCTCGTACGCCTTGACGATTTTCTGCACCAGTCGGTGTCGCACGACATCTCTTTCGTCGAAGCGGATGAACTCTATCCCCCCCACGTTGTCGAGAACATCCTGCGCTTCAACCAAACCCGAGATCTTCCCAGGTGGTAGATCGATCTGTGTGATGTCGCCGTTGATCACCGCCTTGGAGTTGAAACCAATCCGGGTCAGAAACATCTTCATCTGCTCGGTCGTCGTATTCTGCGCCTCATCCAGGATGACAAAGCTGTCGTTCAGTGTGCGGCCACGCATGAAGGCAATGGGTGCTACTTCGATCGTGCCTCGTTCCAGCAGCTTGGCGACCTTTTCGAAACCGATGAGGTCGTAGAGGGCATCGTAGAGGGGACGCAGGTAGGGATTGACTTTGTCCACCAGGTCACCCGGCAGAAATCCCAGCTTCTCCCCCGCCTCGACCGCCGGACGCGCCAGGATGATGCGTCGAACCTGCCTCTCCTTCAGCGCCGCAGCCGCCATCGCCACTGCAAGGTAGGTCTTGCCGGTTCCCGCAGGGCCGATAGAGATCACCAGATCGAACTCGTCCATCGCCTTGAGATAGAGCTGCTGCTTGACGCTACGGGGAGCTACCAGGCGGCGAACCGTGGCCAGAACGCCATCGCCCATAAAGAAATCCAGCAGCGGAGTCTCGGGAGCCTCCTTTACGACCCGGATGGCGGTCTCGACGTCACTGGGCTGCAGGCGGTACCCGTTCTCCAACAGGGCCGAGAGCTGTGCCAGCAGCCTCTCGACCAGAGCGGCTTTTTCCGGCTCGCCGTCTATCTGCAGACGATTGCCGCGGGCCATGACTTCGACATCGAAGGCCCTCTCGATCCTCTTGAGATTCTGGTCGCGGGTGCCAAAGAGGACCTCGAGGCCCTCCTCAGCCAGTGTCAGCTGTGGCATCTAGGGGGTTCTCAAGGGGGGGCGCTGGCTGGGTGTCGTAGTGCTCATCAAAGATGGGCCGGCCGACCGGCAATCCCGGCCGCCCTGCCGATTCTACCAGGAGTGGATGCTGGAGACTGTTAGCTATTTGAATAGTCGTAGAATCCGCGGCCGCTCTTGCGTCCCAGCCGACCGGCAAGCACCATCTGTTTGAGCAGCGGGGGCGGCGCAAACCGCTTCTCCCTGTACTCCTCGAACATGATGTTGGCGATGTAATAGGTGGTATCCAAGCCGACAAAGTCGAGCAGGGTGAGCGGCCCCATCGGGTAGCCGCAGCCCAGCTGCATGGCCTTGTCGATGTCCTCGACAGTCCCGATCCCCTCCTCGAGACCACGAATCGCGTCCAGGAGGTAGGGCACCAGCAGGCGATTGACGATAAAGCCCGAGTTGTCTTGGCAGGAGACCGGTTCTTTCCCCAGGCTGCGAATGAATTCCTTGGTCTCCTCGAAGACCTGGTCGTCGGTCATGATCGTCCGCACCACTTCGACCAGCTTCATGATCGGCACCGGGTTGAAGAAGTGTAGACCCAGAAAGCGCTCGGTCCTCTTAGTGGCCATGGCCATCTCGGTGATGGTCAGCGACGAGGTGTTGCTGGCAAACACGCCCGACTTCTTGACGATCCCATCGAGGGCCGCGTAGAGCTCGCACTTGTGCTCGAGGCTCTCGATGATCGCCTCGACGACCAGATCGCAGTCCGCGAGATCCTCCAGATTGGTGGTTCCTGTCAGCTTGCCAAGAGCTTCCTCCTTTTTGTTCTCCTCCAGCTTGCCCTTGCAGACGGCTTTGTCGAGAGAGCGCCCGATCCGATCCAGGCCTTTAGTGAGGAGCTCGTCGTTCACCTCTCTGACGACCGTTTCGTAGCCCGATTTTGCACAGATCTCGGCGATTCCCGCACCCATCAGACCACAACCCACAACACCGACCTTCTCTATCTGCATGCTCGACTCTCCTTTGTCCGCACCATCGAACCACAATCGATCTCGGAGATCTCTCTCTGATCTTCACGCCCGGTCCGCCGCAGCTCGAAACAGAGGGCCGCAGGGAGGGCAAAGGGGAGCCTTTCGGCCCACTCCACCACCTTGATCCCGGGGCCCGCCAGTAACTCGTCGAGCGCCAGCGAGGAGACATCACCAGTCTCGAGCCGGTAGAGGTCGATGTGCACCAGCCTGCCGCCGGATCCTTCATGCTCTCTGATCAGGGTAAACGACGGCGACACCACCTCGCGCGGGTCGATCCCCAGCCCGGTAGCGATGCCCTGCGTCAGAACGGTCTTGCCCGCCCCCAGATCTCCCGCCAGGAGAAGCACGCCATCCGGTGCAAGCCGATCGACCAGATCAGCCCCAAGCTTCCGAGTCTGCTCCTCGTTCTCGGTCGTCCAGCGTTTCATTCCCGAGCCAAGAGGTCGTAGGCTGCAGGCAGATACTCGAGCAGATCGCTCGCCGAGACGGCGGACTGTCCGATCTTCTCGGCAGCAAGATCGCCGGCCGAGCCATGTAGGTAGACCCCGAGCTGTGCCGCCACCAGGGCTTCATATCCCTGGCCCGCCAGCCCGGCAATCAGACCCGTGAGCACATCCCCGGTTCCGCCGCTCGCCATCCCGGGATTGCCGGTCGGGTTGACAAAAACCTCACCCTCCGGCGAGGCCACCAGGCTCTGGTGCCCCTTGAGGACAACACAGGTACCCGTCTCCCGGGCCGCTTTTTCCACCGCGCCGACGCGATCGGCCTGAACTTCCGTCGACGTGGTCGCCATCAATCTGGCCAACTCTCCCGGGTGGGGGGTCAGAATCGTCTCCGCTTCCCGTTTCTTCAGCTGCCGCCCGTTGCCCGCAAAGGCGTTGACGCCATCCGCGTCGAGTATCACCGGCAGATTCGAATCCAGGACGATCGAGCGGATAGTCTCTTCGGTCGACGGGTCACGCCCCAGGCCGGGCCCGACGGCCAGCACGTTCTTGTCGATAGAGAGGTTTCTCACCGTTCGGGCGTTTTCTTCCTGCAGAGCTCCGGTCCGGGTCTGGCTCAACGGAAAAGTCATCGACTCGATGGAGCCGAGATCGACCGTCTGCACGACGTCCTCCGGCACTGCAGCGGTCACCAGACCGGCACCGCTGCGCACGGCACTTCGTGCCGCCAGAATGGCCGCCCCCGCCTTGCCCAGTGCGCCGGCCACCACCAGGACATGCCCATAGTCCCCTTTGTGGCTGACGACCGGCCGCGGCATCAGGTGGGTCGCCAACTCCTCTCCCACCATCAGGTGGAGATTGCCTTCCGCGGTTGCGATCAACTCGGTCGGGGCGCCGAGATCGGCCACCGCGACTCGACCAACGGCATCTGCCGCGGGTGCGAATATGTGAGCCACCTTTGGTGCCCCAAAGGTCACCGTCAGGTCGGCTTCGATGTGAGGCCCCGGGATGTCCCACCGACTTCCGTTCAGACCACTCGGCAGATCGACGGCCAGACTCGGGAGAGTCAGTCGGTTGAGCGCCTCGACCAACTCGGCGTACTGCCCGTCCAACGGGCGGCTCAGGCCGACGCCAAACAGGGCATCCACCACCAGATCGAGCTCCCGTGCGGCCTCCACCGGGTTGTGCAGGCTGTCCTTCGGACCGACATCCCGAATGGACAGACCCTGGTTCTGACAGATGTTCAGCTGCACGGCTGCGTCACCAGCCACCTCCCGTCCACCCGCTACCAGACACAGCTCCAGGTGATAGCCCCTGACTGCCAGATGTCGCGCCAGCGCTAGACCGTCACCCCCGTTGTTGCCCGGGCCACAAAAGATGGCGACTCCACGAGCTTGTGGGTAGGTCTCGGCAATGGCGTCGGCAAGACCGAGGGCGGCGTTCTCCATGAGCACCAGACTGGGTATCCCAAACTCGTCGATCGCCTTGCGATCCACCTCTCGCATCGATTCGGCGCTGAGGATCCTCATCGCACTTCCCTCGCACTTTCTACGGCGAGATCCGCCGCCAAGCTCGGAGGAGTCGAATGGTCCTGGGGCAATCACACTCACCCTCGGCGAGGCGCGACGCCAGGCGAGCAAGGTCGTCAGGGGTATCCACATCCGCTCCCGTGGGCAGCAGCTCGACCGCCAGACCGAGGTCGCGACACCTGTCGAGTGTCGACTTCAAAACCCGCTCCGTGCTCCAATCGATGCCGCTGAAGATCTCTCGGTTCAGGGTCTGTCTGGTGGCTCCGACCAGATAGTAGCCACCGTCTGTTGTGGGTCCCAGCACCACCTGGGCACCCGAAGCCAGCTTATCGAACCCGCTGTGGATATGCGAGACCGGCAGCTCGGGGTGATCGCTGCCGATGGCCGCCACCAGATCGTGCTCGGCGGCGGCCTTTGCCAGGCCGTCGAATAGTCGTTCCCCGAGATCGGCACCCTGCTGGCGAAACGCCGGGACCGGGCTGTCTGGAATCGGCTCTCCCGGGTCGAGAGCCCAGGCGATCCTGAGAGCGAAGTCTTCATCAGACACCCGCTCGACCAGGTCACCGAGAAAGGCCTCGTGGAGATCTGCCGCCTGCTCGGCTGTGAGCTCGCCGATCAATCGGGTCTTGACCCGACCCGCAATCGCTGGCTTGGTGAAAAGGACCAGACAGCGCCTATCTGG
>CALILB010000403.1 GCA_938016625.1 uncultured bacterium
TGCAGGCTGCCCTCGACCGACGGGTGGCTGATCTCGAGGGCGGTGCCAAAACTCCCCTCCGCACCCGGTTTGAACGCCACCTTGACCACACATTCGGCCCCGGGGGCCATCGTGCCGCCCGAACAGTTCTCACTCGACACCGAGAAGCCCTGTCGACGATCGCCAACTCCCACACGCAGCCCCGATACCGGCTGATCCTGCCGGTTGACCAGCTTGACCTCGCGCACGGCCACCGTCTCGCCTACCTTACGCGCACCAAAATCGATCTCCTCCGCGCTCAGCGCCAACGCCGGACCGGTCCACTCCCCCATCCCCGCCAGCCGGACGGGGAGGGTCTCTTCCAGCGCATCGCTGTAGACGGCGAGCTGGGCAACTCGTTCGCCGGCGGCGCGCGGCAAGAATCCCACCTGCACGGTGCAGCTTTCACCGGGTGACAGGGTCTGCCTGCCGCATCTGTCGTTGTTGCGACCAAAATCGTCGGCGGCGGGGCCTTCGATCGCTAGCCTCTCGACCGTGAGCGGCGCCGTGCCGGTGTTGGAGACGGTGACGATGACCGATTCACTCCACCTCCCCACCCCGCGCGAGCCAAAGTCGACCTGGCGGGGCTCGACACCCGCCAATGGCGCCGTCCCGGTGCCGACCAGCGACAGTGTCGCCGGGCTGTCGACGAGCTCGCCGTGGAGCTCGAGCACCGCCTGACGCGCCCCCATCTCGCCGGGCATAAAGCCGATCGTCACCGGGCAGCTCCCCCCGGGCTCGACGATTACCCCCGAGCACTCCTCGGACGCCATCGAGAACTCGTCGGCGTTGGCGCCGGTTACCGCCACCACAGACACGATCATCGGCCTTTCACCGACGTTGGTGACGACGACCTCGGCAGGATCGCCGGTGGTCGACACCAGCTGCTCACCGGTATCGAGGGCCTGCGGTGTGAAGGCGGCCCGCGGCGGATTGGGCCAGAAGATGAAGTAGGCGGCCGCCCCCACGAGGGCCAGCACCAGCAAGATCAACGGCCAGCGCCGCTTGCCCGGGCGGCGCGTAACGCCGCCATAACCGGGCTTCGACGGTGGCCGCCGCCCACCGCTTTCCAGTGGCAGCTTCTGCTGATCACCCGGAGCCCCGGAGCTCCCCGGTCGCAACGGTAGATCGACCATCGGGCCACGCGACTTCTGCCGCCGGCCCTGCCCGGCGGCCGGGCGCTTGTCGCTGGGATCTCGTCGATCGACCATGGCTAGCAACCGATGGAAAGTGATTTCAGCGGACGACGTGCCAGTCGGTCTGGCGGCCGGCTAGATAGTCGACACCGGTGCCGTCGTAGGCGGCGCTCTGCTCGAGCTTGATCTGTACCAATTGGCCGTCCCATTCGGGCAGCTCCACTTTGACGTTTCCTTCGATGGCGTAGGCGGTATCGGGATAGAGGCGCCAGTCTCCCTTGACCGGTGTCGGCCCTTGATTGTCCCACATACCGATTGTAGGACCCGGGGCGTGACCGAAGAGACCGATGGGGTGGGAGTAGATGCTGAACACGATCCCCTCCGCCTCGGCGGCGGCGGCGGCGCGCGCCAGGATCTCGTTGCCGGTAAGACCAGTAGCAAACTCGGCGGTAAGCAGGTCCTGCCAGCGGTTCCCCACCGCCATGGCCTCGACCAGACCGCGGGGGACGCTCTTCTCTCCCGGCCGCAGCACATAACCCATCTCCTGGGTGTCGGTACAGAGCCGCAGATAGCAGATGCCGACGTCGGTGTGCAGGATGTCTCCCCGCCGGATGACGTCGGAGCTCCCACCACAGAACGGAGAGTCGGCCTCGCACTCACCTCCACGGCGCTGCAGGTCGACATCGGGCATGAACCAGATTGGCAGGTCGAGGTCGGCATAGCGCTGCCGGATGTACCAGGCCACATCATCGGTCGTGGTGACTCCCGGGGTGATGACCCGCTCGGAAAAGGCCTCGGCGATGATCGAGCGGGCCAGCGCCACGACGTGTGGGTAGATCTCGAGCTCCCTCGCCGTCCGGGTCTCGAGCCAGCGCACAACCAGGTCTTCGGCGGAGACCAGACGCGCGGAGAGCTTCGGCCCCAGGGCCTCGGTCAGCCGCTCGTGCAACCCCGCCGTCAGCCCGTCGGCCACCGCCCAGTGACGGCTGGTGTTGACCGCTATCTTCCGCGGATCCCGCTCGCGGATGACCTCGGCGAGCCGCACCCACTGCTCCTCCAGATCGCCCCCCTCCCAGGCGCCCTCGTAGAGATCCCCCAACCCATAGCGGCTGACGGTCAGACGTTCCACGCCTTCCTCCTCGCCCCGGTCGAAGAAGACCAGCATGGTGGTGCGACGGGCGGCAAAGACCGGGTCCGGTACCAGGCTGAAGTAGACCGGATCCTCTGCATACTCGCGGTTGAGCACCAGCCACATGTCGATCCCGGTCTCGCGCATGAGGCGTGGAAGGAGCTCGTCCAGTCGCTCCCGCAACACCTCGTTGACCGGCGTGATGCGGTGCCGCTGTGCCAGGATGGCCCCGGTCTCGGTGATGGCCCTGCCCTGGTCGGCAACCGGCACCTCCTGTCCATGACTCACCCCGGTGGTGACCCAACTCGCCAGGGTGGTGGCAAAAAGTAGCGCAACAAGTCCAACTCTCCTCCTCAGAATCATCATTTCTCCTCCCAAGCATCATTTCCTAACACACTGCCGACCGCACGTCACCTTTCGGCGCCCGACAAGCGCCCTCTGCTAAACTTCGCCACTGGGCAGGGAACGGTAAATACTCCACGATGTACAAAGAGTTCTACGGCTTCTACGAGCTGCCTTTCAACCTCACACCCGATCCGCGGTTCCTCTTTCTCAGCAACCGCCATCAGGAGGCGCTGGATCACCTCCAGTTCGGCATCAAAGAGGCCAAGGGCTTTATCCAGATCACCGGCGAGGTCGGCACCGGTAAGACGACGCTCTGCCGCGCCCTGCTGGAAGATCTCGGAGACGACTATCACACCGCGCTCATCCTCAACCCCTGTATGACCGGTCCGCAGCTGCTGAGGACGATCCTCAAGGAGCTGCATCTGCCGGCCGGTCGCAACGACCGGGTCGCCTGGCTGGAGACCCTCAACGAGTTCTTGCTCGAGCAGGCCCACGCCGGGAACGAGGTCGTGCTGGTCATCGACGAGGCCCAGGACCTGAGCCCCGAGCTCATGGAGCAGGTTCGTTTGTTGTCGAATCTGGAGACCGACCAGCACAAGCTGCTGCAGATCATCCTCATCGGCCAACCCGAGCTCCGCCGCCTGCTCGACGAGAAGGGTCTGCGCCAGCTTCGCCAGCGGATCACGGTGCGGTACCACCTCAAACCGCTCTCTTTTCGTGAGACCGAGGAGTACATCCGCCATCGACTCCATGTGGCCGGCGGCAACTCTCAGCCGACCTTCAGCCGCTGGGCACTGCGCCGGATCTACCGCTACTCGGGGGGAGTTCCGCGTCTCATCAACTCGGTCTGCGACAAGGCCCTGCTCTGCGGCTATGTCATGGGCACCGGCCACCTGAAGGGCCATCATCTGCGCCGGGCGATCCGTGAGCTGGAGGGCAAGGTGGCATGAGCCTGATCAACGAGGCCCTCAAGCGCGCCAAACACGAGACCAACCGGCGCGAGGCGGCGCAAAAGGGGTTGCCGATGCCTGTGCTGGATCGTGCCCCGGCACGAACCCCCTGGTCGCTGGTGGCCGTGGGTGTGTTGGGAGCCGCTCTGGTCGCCAGTCTCACCGCCCTCTTCTTTAT
>CALILB010000404.1 GCA_938016625.1 uncultured bacterium
CACTTCAAGGAAGTGAACGACACCTTCGGCTACGCTGTCGGCGACTTTCTGCTGCGCAGCATCGCCGAGCGGCTGGCCACGACCCGCAAGGGGGCCGACCTGGTGGCTCGCTTTGGCGACGACGAGTTCATCTTCATGGTCAGCGACTTCTCGAGCAACGATCACTTCAAGGAGATCGCTACCGAGATCCTGGCGGCGGTCTCCGAGCCCCACGATTTCAGCGGTCAGCAGCTGGTCATCACCGCCAGCCTGGGGGCCAGCCTCTATCCCTGGGATGGCGAAGACGCCCAGACCCTGATGCGCAACGCCGAGAATGCGCTCCAGGCTGCCAAAAGCCAGGGACGAAATCGAATTCGCCTCTACGCGCCGACGATGGGTGTCAACGCCTTCGAGAAGCTACAGCTCAAGATGGCTCTCAGCTACGCCGCCGAGAACGACGAGCTCGAGCTTCTCTTCCAACCCAAAGTCGCCAGCGAGTCGGGCGAGATCATCGGCGCCGAAGCGCTGACCTATTGGAACCATCCGGGGCAGGGTCGCTTGTCACCAGGCAAGTTCATTCCCCTGGCCGAGGAGACCGGCCTCATCCTGCCGATCGGGAACTGGATCCTCAACGCCGCCTGTCATCAGGTCAAAGCCTGGCGCAGTGCCGGCTTCCGAGACTTTACGGTGGCCGTCAACATCTCTCCGCACCAGTTTCGCGAGCGCACCTTTGTGGACACCGTGGCGACCATTCTCGAGCGAGTCAGTCTCGAGCCCGAGGCCCTGGAGCTCGAGATCACCGAGACGGTGGCGATGACCGAGGTGGAAAAGACGATGGAGCGGCTGACCGAGCTCCGTGCTCTGGGTCTCACCATCTCGATCGACGACTTCGGCACCGGTTATTCTTCACTGGCCTATCTCAAGAGATTTCCCATTCACATCTTGAAGATCGACCGCTCTTTTGTTCGCAACCTCCCGGGCGACAAAGAGAACAGGGCGATCACCAAGGCGGTCATCGCCCTTGCCCACTACCTCGACCTGCACCTGGTCGCCGAAGGCGTGGAGACCATCGAGCAGGCCGACTTCCTGGCGCGCGAAGGTTGTCAGTACCTCCAGGGGTACTACTTCAGCATGCCGATCTCCAGCCGAGACTTCACCCAGATCCTGAGCGCCGGGATCGGCAGGGAACAAGGCAAATCGTTCGTCACCAAGCCGAGAATCATTCAGCGCTAGGCAGCTTGCATTGTCCATGAGTGATCGCGAGACGGGCGCCGTCCAGCGCTTCTGGTATCTCGAAGGCTTTGTCGACGAGGAACGTCGGCTTCGCCGGGTCCCGATCCTTCATCTCCCGTTCGGCATCGGACGCCAATCGGGCCTGGACTTGACCCTCGACTCTAGCCTCGCATCGGGCCATCACGCCGAGATCTTCGAGCAGGGCAACGCGCTGATGATTCGAGACCAGGGGAGCACCAACGGGACGTTTCTGAACCGTGACCGTCTCACCGGTGAAGCGCCTCTGAAAGAGGGGGACATTCTCCACTTCGCCACTCTGGAGTTTCGACTGGGGCTCCTCGAGCCGGGCCAGACGGAAGCGCTGTTCGGCTCGACCTTGGCCATGAAGTCGGAGTTGCCCGCACTGTTGGTCGATCGCACCCGGAGATTCCGCGAGCTTCTCGACCAGGGCGCCGTCAGCTCCGTCTACCAGCCGATTGTCAGGCTCGCGGGGCGGGAGACGGTCGCCTACGAAGTGCTGGGAAGAGGTGCCTTCGAGGGACTACCGACCAACATCGGCGAGCTGTTCGAACTGGCGGCCGTCACCGGCAGCGAGACCGAGCTCAGTCGTCTCTTTCGCTCCCAAGGAATCGCCGATTGCGCAAGGATGCCCAGATCCTTACGCTTCTTCTTCAACACCCACCCTTCCGAGCTCCGTGAGTTGGGCCTGCTCGAAGCGGTCGAGGAGCTTCGCACCGAGTTTCCCCAGGTCGCCATGACCCTGGAGATTCACGAGGCGGTGATCACCGATCCCGGGACCATGCGCGGGATCAAGAGCCGGCTTGCCGATCTCGACATCCAACTCGCCTACGACGACTTCGGAGCCGGCCAGGCGAGGCTGGTCGAGCTGGCGGAAGCGCCGCCCGATTACCTCAAATTCGATCGCGCACTGATCAAGGAGATCGACCGGGCCGCCGACTCAAGGCAGCGGCTCCTGGAGGGACTGGCCAAGATGGCCATCGAGCTCGGTATTGCGCTCATCGCCGAGGGTGTGGAGAACGCCGCCGAGACCGAAGTCTGCGAGTCGATGGGATTTGCGTACGGCCAGGGCTATTATCTTGGGCGCCCGGTGGCGGGAAACACTCTCACCACCTGATAAAGTACGACGCCCTATGAAGCCTTTCGACCCTTTCCAGCCACCCGACCTGTTTGTCGATCGTCACCTCGGCTCCGGCGACCGCGAGATCCGAGAGATGCTCGAAACCCTGGGCTTCGACTCGATCGAAGATCTCGTCGATGCCGTCGTTCCCGCATCGATTCGTGCCAGCCGTCCACTCGACATGGGAGAGCCGCGGGGGGAGCACGAGGTTCTGCGCTGGCTCCGTGAAATCGCACTCAAGAACTTTGTCTGCCGCTCCTACATCGGGATGGGCTACTACAACACGCACACACCACCGGTGATCCAACGCAACATCTTGGAGAATCCCGGTTGGTACACCCAGTACACCCCCTACCAGGCCGAGATTGCCCAGGGGCGTCTGGAAGCGCTGATGAATTTCCAGACCATGGTCGCCGATCTGACGGCTCTGCCGCTGGCTAATGCCTCGTTGCTCGACGAGGCGACCGCCGCGGCGGAGGCCATGAGCATGGCCCAGGCCATCACCAAGAAGAAGAAAAAAGGGCTCTTTGTCGCTCGGGACTGTCACCCCCAGACCATCAGCGTGGTCGAGACCCGTGCACTCCCTCTGGGTCTGGAGGTGCGGGTCGGTGATCCCGCCGAGATCGACTTCGAATCCGATGATCTGTTTGCGGTTCTCGTCCAGTATCCGACGACGGACGGCAGAGTTCTCGACTACACCGAACTGGCCGAGAAGACTCACGCCGGCGGCGCCCTGCTGATCGTTGCCACGGATCTGCTGGCGCTGGCCTTGCTCAGACCACCGGGTGAGTTCGGTGCGGACATCGCTGTCGGCTCCAGCCAACGGTTTGGAGTACCGCTCGGCTATGGCGGTCCTCATGCCGCGTTTCTGTCCTGCCGGCAAGAATTCGAGCGCCATCTGCCGGGGCGGGTCGTGGGGCTTTCCAAGGATGCCCAAGGTGGCCCCTGCTTTCGGCTGGCTCGTCAGACCCGTGAGCAGCACATCCGGCGGGACAAG
>CALILB010000405.1 GCA_938016625.1 uncultured bacterium
GTCCTGAGCAGCCGTCCCAGATTCGGCAGCGCAGATCATGCAGCCAAGCCTCAACCACTTGAGCAGCGAGGCCTTGCCATCGATCGTCTACAGGAAAGTGCACTTTCCAACGGAAAAGCGGTCGAGCCTGTCCGCCTACCGCCAAAGAGGCTTGTGCCGCCAATGCCACCCCCTCGCGTCGAGCCGGTTCGCCGAGTTCCCCGACGCGCTGTGGTCGCAACCGACGATCGCCTCGAGCGAGCGTACAAGGCTCAAGTCCTCGTGCCGGCGTTCGAGCGTTTCAGCGCTGCTTCCAGGACCCGATCAGTTCAAGGCTCAGCAGTACCTAGTGCGGCGGAGTCGCAGGAGCAACTGGCCCAGGCGGCAGGCTCCTCTGACTGCCCACAGCGAGAGCAGGAAGCCTTCCACCTGGACTCCGCCATCGAGGCACCCAGGTCACCCTTCGAGATCAAACAGGGATCCCTAATCCCTGCCATCCTGATGACAGGCATCAACTCCGACCTCACCGGCCAGACCCAGGCTCTTGTTCGGCAGAGCGTCTACGACACCATGACGGGGAGGTACCTCCTGATTCCTCAGGGCTCCCGCCTGATTGGCGAGTACGACAGTCGCATCGCCTGGGGTCAGAAGCGGGTCCTACTGGCCTGGAAGCGTCTGATCTTCCCAGATGGTCGGAGCCTAGATCTCGGCACCATGCCAGGCACCGATCTCGCCGCCGTGGCTGGCGTGCGAGACAAGGTCAACAATCACTTTATCCGCACCTTCGGCAGTGCCCTCCTGCTGTCCGCCATCACTGCCGGTGTCCAGCTGTCTCAACCTCAAGAATCCGCCGACGGCCGCGCACCCTCCGCCACTCAGATCGCCTCCGCAGCTCTGGGCCAGGAAATTGGTCGCGTCACGGCCGAAATCACCCGTCGCAATATCGATATTCAGCCGACCTTGGAAATTCGGCCAGGGTATTTGTTCAATGTGGAGGTCACGAGCGACTTCATTCTTCCATCGACCCTGTCACGGACAAGCTCTGAGGATTGAGCTTCCCGAATATGCAGTGTGAGACTCCCGGCTGACAACCAGGGGGATTACTCATCTCCTGCTTTGCTCACACGCCCCCTCCTTGACCCGCCCAAAGCCGGAGAGCAATTCCGATTCGTCTCCCGCCGGGAACATGGGTTCGAATCCCGTACGGGCACCCTAACGGGAGTCGTCCGAGACCTCCTTCTGTTGGTTGAGGACTCTCGCGCCCGTGCCCGGTTATCGGGCGGACAACTGTGCGCATGAAGACCCTAACGGGAGAGATTTGGAACCCCGCTCAGCCCGAGGTTCATCTCTACAAGTCACTGAAAAACAGCAACTTACGGGAACGAAGAATCCATCAGAGGGCGGCATTTGCTATGCGCACAGTTGTTTGCATTGGTGTCCCCAACGGGAGAGATTTGGAACACCGTTTTCGCCCAACTCGAATCCTTTAACTCACTGAGGGACATGAACTTAGCTGCGTGAGGATTCTGCCCTGACGCGTGCTGACAACTGTCCGCATCGCCTCGGGGAGGTCCTAGGGCGGACCGCTTGGAACACCCCAGTCGGAGCCCGGGGACAGGATAGGGAGGGTGGGCGCGAGGGACTTCCTATCCCCGTCCCTCGGCGCCGCACGAAGGCGGTAAAGCTCGCTCAGGAAGCGCTCGCCATCGAAGCCGAAGAGGCGCGCTCAGCCGGCGCCCTCGGCTTCATGGCCAGAGTCCTCGTCCAGGCCACTCTCCCCCACAGCCGGCCCCACAAAGGTCCAAACCCGCACGAGTTCGAGCGAGTCAACGGTCGCTTCACGCTCTACATGAACGCACCGCCGTCAGTAGGACTCCCCTATGGCTCGTATCCGCGGCTTGCCCTCGCCTGGCTCTCGACCGAGGCGGTCCGAACGCGGAGTCCCGAGATCGAGCTTGGCCCGACCTTCTCGAGCTTCATGTACAAGCTCGGTCTGACACCCGTGACCGGCAAGCGCGAGACGACCTCACGTCTTCGCAACCAGCTCCATCGTCTCTTCTCCACCACCATTCGCTGCAGCTACCAGGAAAGCGGTGACTGGGATGGGAGGGCGGACGGGAGGGACTCCCTGTCACCGGTTTCCTGCGCCGGCGTTGGCTACACCATCGCTCACAAGCACCAGCTCTGGTGGTCGCCGCGGGATCCGGAGCAGGAATTCGGGGACTGGCTCGGGAGGGGGCGAGGGCGGACGTGCCTGTACCCGAAGTCCTGCAGCTCGGTCGTCGTCTTGAGCACCGAGTTCTACGACGAGCTCGTCGCCCACGCCATACCGATCGACCTGCGAGCCCTCAAGGGCTCGCCACTCGCCCTCGACATCTACTCCTGGCTCACCTACCGAATGAGCTACCTGCGGAAGCCCTGCCTCATCCCATGGGAGGCGCTACAGACACAGTTCGGTGCCGACTACGGCCGGCTTCGGGACTTCAAGAGGAGGTTCCTAAACCATTTGGCCGACGTCCTGCACCTCTACCCCGCGGCGCGCCTCTCTGATCAAGCGACAGGCCTCCTTCTCCGGCCGTCGCCAACTCATCTTCCTCGCGCGGCCGGCCGGGCCAGGAGACTCACCTGAAGAGAACCGTCGCAGAGCTCTTCTCGATCCAATGCTCCAGGCCGGGGCCGACGGCGACCATCACCAGAATCACGATCAGTGAAACAAGGCCGACAGAGAACGTCCACAGAGTCTTGGCGCTACGAGAGAACCCCTGGCTTTGCCACAGCTGGGGAATCGCCAGGGGACCGATCACCAAGAGCATGATGACGACATGCCAACGACGTGCGCCGGTAGAAGAGACCTCTGGGATGCCACTGGCACGACGATGCGCATCCAGGACTGCCGGCAGCAGGAGGAAGGGATAAACCATGAGCAGCGCAACGGCGGAAAGCCACGATCGCGAGGCATCGGGCCCGACCGTAGTCCAGGCCAGTGCGGCCCAGATCCCGAAGGTGGAACAGAGGATCGCAGCCGCCTTGGCGTCGTCACGGTTGTAGAGCTGCCCGAGGCCAGGCATCACGGCGGAAAGTACAGCTGCGAAGGGCGGACTGGGTGTTGACACGAGAATCGGTGCTTGTCTTCGTCGAAGGAATGAGGTGGTTGCCATTGTGCT